>CAIZXK010000301.1 GCA_903936865.1 uncultured Bacteroidales bacterium
GAAATGTTGGTTCCAATTTTAGCTACAGTTCCATTGCAATTATTAGCATATCATATTGCCATTAATAGGGGCTGTAATGTAGATCAACCAAGAAATCTGGCAAAATCAGTTACTGTGGAGTAGTTTGAAAGGTAGGATATCTTGATAAAGTTGATAGAAAAAAGGTTCATACATGTTGGAGCTTTTATCTATCAACTTTTTATTTTTAAAGAGTTGAGATTTATTTATAATCATTTCCTCGTCTAAAATAAGTGTTTTATCTAATAAGTCTTTTTAAACTTTGCAGATAGTAATTTTAATATTAATTTTACACATTGGTATTTATCATAAATTTAAATCGAATCGTTGTTTTAATACATTAATTGGTAAGAAAATGAAAAATAAAATGCTGATTTTCATAAAATTATTCAGAGAAAGTTATTTATTTGCTTTTCAGGCAATCATTGTTAACAAGCTCCGAACCATATTAACTTTATTGGGTATAACAATTGGTATTTTTTCAATTATATCTGTCTTTACTGTTTTTGATTCAATGGAAAGCAAGATAAAAACAAGTATCGATTCTTTAGGTGATAATGTTTTATTTATCCAAAAATGGCCATGGGCTTTTGGAGGTGATTATCCTTGGTGGAAATACATGAACCGACCTCTTCCAAAAATCAGCGAACTTAATGAAATTGAAAAACAAAGTGATGCTATGCAAGCCGCTACATTTTATGCCGGTACATTCAAAACCGTTAAATATAAAAGCAATATCATCTCAAACGCATTAATTTTAGCGGTTTCAAAAGATTATGAAAATGTGATGTCTCTAAACATTGAATTCGGAAGATATTTCACTGTAAGTGAATCCGTTGGAGGAAGAGCTGTAGCTATAATAGGAAGAGACATAGCTGATAATCTCTTTTTAAACTCAGAACCAATTGGTAAACAAATAACTGTATTTGGAAGAAAAATTACAGTTATCGGTGTTTTTAAAAAGGAAGGTGATGATACTTTTGGGAAAAGCAGTGATAATCAGGTTATGATACCAATAATGTTTGCCAGAAATTTTATTGATTTGAATTCAGAGAGAAACGAACCTTCAATTATAATTAGAGCAAAACCAACAATAAGCAATCAGGAACTTAAAGATGAACTAACCGGTATTATGCGTTCAGTAAGAAAACTTAAACCTTCTGCTGAAGATAATTTTGCAATAAATGAAATGAGTTTAATTACTAAAGGTTTTGAAGGAATATTTAGTACAATCAGTATTATTGGATGGATAATAGGAGCTTTTTCATTAATAGTAGGAGGCTTTGGAATTGCTAATATTATGTTTGTATCAGTTAAGGAAAGAACTAACCAAATCGGGATTCAGAAATCTTTGGGTGCTAAAAACTATTTTATACTCCTTCAATTCTTATTTGAAGCCATTTTTTTATCCTTAATTGGTGGTGCTTTAGGCTTAATTATTATTTTTATTGGTACATTAATAGTTACTTACGCTCTTGACTTTTCGTTATCTCTTACAATAGGCAATATTTTTTTAGGATTAAGCGTTTCTTTTTTTATAGGATTGATTTCTGGTTTTATTCCAGCTTTTAGTGCTTCCAGACTAAATCCTGTTGATGCAATCCGTTCAAATAGCTAATTATTAAAAACTTTTTTATGAAAACATTTATTTTTAAAACCGAATTCAAAACATTTTTAATTTCTTTAATTTTAATTTTTTTCTTATCCTCTTGTAATGTCAAACCAGGCGAAATGCCGTCGTCATCAGGAAAAACCTGCGAAATACTTGTTGTTATCGAAAAATCATTAATGGAAGGTAATGTGGGAGATACTCTCAGATCTTTTTTCATGCAGGAACAAGTTGGCCTCAATCAATCAGAACCGCTGTTTACGTTACCTTATATACCTTATTCGTCTTTTGAAAATACTGCTATGTTTCAAACACATAGAAACATTGTAGTAGTCAATATCAATGATAGCTGCAAAACTAAAATGGAAATTTTAAAAAATTTTAAATCCAAACCTCAATTAGTTTTCAATATTAATGCTCCAAACAAAACAGAATTCTTTAAAATATTCTCTGAAAAGAAAGAAATTATTTTAGGAGCTTTTAACGATTTGGAAAGAACTCGAATAAATGCTGCATTTAAAGCTAATGAAAGTCATGAAGTTAATACGAATGTTACTAAAACATTTGATTTCAAGATGATATTTCCTTCAGAATTTATCATTTCAAAAAAAACAAAAGATTTTGCATGGATACGTTTAGAAGCAAAAGATTATAGTCAGGGAATTCTTATTTACACATTTCCATATTTAAATAAAAGTGATTTAGATCAAAAACATATTATATCAATTCGTGATTCACTCACAAAACAATGGATACCAGGACCTACCGATGGGTCGTATATGACTACTGAAAAAAGATTCCCCATACTATCCAAAGAAATCAATTTTAATGGAATTTATGCTTTAGAAACGAGAGGATTGTGGAAATTGGAAAATGATTTTATGGGTGGTCCATTTATCAATTATGCATTTGTTGATCAGAAAAAGAATCGTATAATCATGATTGATGGCTATTTATATTCTCCAAAAAAATCTAAAAGAGATTTATTAAAACAAATTGAAGCAATAATTTATACTTATAAAAGCTTATAAATTCAAATATTTAAATTTATTTTTAGTTAAATAGGATTTTTTCCTTATATCAATATTTTTTGAAGATATAAGTAAAAAATTGTAATTTCGTTTCCGAAAAAAATACTTAAATGATAGAAAAAATATTGAAAATTCGGAATCACTATGCAACAATATACAAATTCTCTCTGTTTGCAGTAAGTATAATCCTGCTTGTAGCATTGTTTCCAAGAGAAAGTACATTTAAATATGATTTTCGTAAAGGGAAATATTGGATGCACAACGATTTAGTGGCTCCTTTTGATTTTGCAATTTTAAAATCAGAAGAAGAGTTAATTGAAGAAAAAAATAACATATCCAATGAATTAAAACTTTACTTTAAAATTGATAAAGAATTTAATGCAGAAAAGAGAAAAGAATTTTCTGAAACTTTAGATAAATATACAAATGCAAACTTAGCCAATCAAAAAGAAATAATTACTAAAAAAGAAGCTAAATTTGCTTTACAAATTTTTGACACATTAATACAAAAAGGTATTATTGAGTCTGTTCCACAAATAGAAAATAATCAGTCTGATATTAATATTGTTATAATAAATAACAATGAAGCCGAAGAAAAGGAAATAAATGATATATACACCGTTAGTACAGCTGATAAATATATAAGGGATAAATTTGAAAATCAGGATTTTTTGCAAAAGAATTTTCTGACAAAACTGATAGAAAATGCTATATTCCAAAGTGTTAAATTTGACGAAATACTAACTCAAAAAGAACAGCAGGATCTACTTTCAAATATTTCAACATCAAAAGGAATGGTTGAAAACGGACAGCGAATTATTTCTAAGGGAGAACTAATTACTAACGAAAAATTTCAGATATTACAATCACTTAAAAAAGAGTTTGAATCTCAATTAGTAACAGAATCAAAATATTATAAAATAATTTTGGGACAGGTAATCCTTATTTCAATATCTATAATAGTTTTGATTTTGTTTTTGAATGCTTTCAGAAAAGATATATTAGCTGACAATAAAAAAATTGTTTTTTTATTATTGGTTATTTTTGTAATGGTTTTTGTAACGAGCCTTATCATAAAAACAGATGCCAACTATATTTATCTAATTCCCTTATGTATAGTTCCTGTAATTATTCGTGTGTTTTTTGATACGCGTCTTGCATTATTTGTGCATTTAGTAACCATTATAATGATAGGTTTTCTGGCACCCAATAGTTTTGAGTTTGTTTTTATTCAAATGATTGCAGGAATTATTACAATTATTAGTGTTGTAAACTTAGAAAAGAGAGCTCAGTTTTTTCAAACCTCATATCTTATATTTATTACTTATTCACTGATATATATTGGATTATCGTTGATACAAGAAGGCAAAATAGAGCAGGATTCTGTAAAAGTATTCGCTATGTTTGCTGCCAGTTCAATGCTTACATTATTTTCATATCCATTGATATTTGTATTTGAAAAATTATTTGGTTATGTTACAGATGTTTCTCTTATGGAATTATCTAATACAAACTCTAAACTATTAAGAGAAATGGCGACCAAAACACCGGGCACTTTTCAACATTCAATGCAAGTAGCAAATCTGGTAGAAGAAGTTATTTTTGAAATAGGAGGAAATGCATTATTAGCAAGAGCAGGAGCAATGTATCATGACATTGGCAAAATTGAAAACCCAATGTATTTTGTTGAAAATCAAACCACAGGAATTAATCCCCATGATGAATTATCTTATGACGAAAGTGCCGAAATAATCTTAAGCCATGTAACCAAAGGAATTAAAATTGCAAGAAAATACAGAATACCAGAACAATTGATAGATTTTATAAGAACCCATCATGGAACCAGAAAAACCGAATACTTTTTTCAGAAGTACAAATCAGATTTTCCAGATGAATTAATTAACGAAGAATCGTATACTTATCGTGGCCCAGTCCCTTTTTCTAAGGAAACTGCTGTTTTGATGATGGTTGACTCAGTTGAAGCAGCTGCAAGAAGCATTAAAATGCCCGACGATCAAAAAATAAGTTTAATAGTTGATAGTATTATTGATGGACAAATAAAATCAAATCAATTTATTAACTCTAATATTACTTTTAGGGATATTGAAAAAATTAAGAAGATTTTAAAGAAAAATCTGGTAAATATTTACCATGCCCGAATTGAATACCCTTCTCTTTAAAAAAACGCAATTCAAAAATAGAAAACTCATATACAACGATATACATTTATGATGGATATAATGTTTCTAATTGGTTTATCGTTTACTAAAGTTTTTTCACCTGTCAGAATTCAGTTTATATAGATTTCTTTTTCATACAGTAAATTAACAATATATATTTGTTGAAAATTTAAATCATACGTATATGAAAACAAAAATTTCAATTATTTTATTATTTATTGCATTATTCAGTTTTGGAAATATTTATGCAAAAAACGATAGTTTGGAATTCAAACAGTCTATAATTAACAAAATTACATATCCTGAGTTTGCCATAAAAGATAAACTTGAGGCAGATGTTTGGGTTAAATTAACCATAAATGATAAAGGCAGAATAAATATTGATCAGATAAATTGTGTCGATGTTCTGTTTTTGGATTATGTAAAAGAAGAGTTACAAAAAATCGAATTTGATTTGAAAAGTGAGTTTGTAAATAAAACATTTTACTACAAATTTACATTCAAATTTCAACAAGATTCTTAATCACATTCAAGATAATGAGTTCTTTTAGAATTCTCATTTTTAGTTAAGTTTAGTTTTATAGCTTCGGTCTTTACCGAAGCTTTTTTAAATTTATACTATTTTGTTTTTATCGTAAAAAAAACGCTTTTTATCTATTTATTGCAATCTTTCAAATAATAATTTAGTATATTGATTTATTGAGACTTATATTTGCAATATTAATAATTGAAATGAATAGTAATCTTTTAAAATCTGATGAAAAAAAAGTATATTATTACCATACATATTTTACTTTGGATATACCTTATTTATCCTGAGTTTATGCCTGTATTTTTTTATAAAGACAAGTTGGGCCCATATTATCTTCAGATGGTTCCTTTAAATATATTGTTTCATGCAAGTATCTTCTATACTTTTTATTTATTTTTAATACCAGCATTCTTAAAATTAAAGAAAAAGCACTTTTTTAGCTTTTTATTTGGTGCTATAACTTTAGTAGCATTTACTTTTATTAAATTTATAATATTCTATATTTACGATAAATATTTATTACATATTCCGGAAAAAGAGTTAACAATTCAAACGTTAGATGTAATATCGGAATTAAGGACTTCTTTGGTTTTGAGTTTATATGGTTCTTTTACACAATTCACTATCAGTTGGTTTCAAAATCAAAAGCAAAAAACAGAACTTATAACTCAAAAACAAGCTGGAGAAATTGCTTTATTGCGATCTCAAATAAATCCACATTTCCTTTTCAATACATTAAACAATATCTATTCCCTGGTTTATCAAAAATCAGATGATGCTCCCACTGCTGTAATGCGCTTATCTGAAATTATGAGATATATGCTTTACGATTCCAATACTAATGAAGTAGCTTTAAAAAATGAAATTAATTATTTGAAAAGTTTTATTGAACTTCAACAACTTAGAATGAAAAACAAAGAATTTGTTCAGTTTGAGATAAATGGAGATATTGAAAACAAAACTATATCGCCCATGCTTTTAATACCTTTTGTTGAAAATGCTTTTAAACATGGGGTTAAAAACACAAAATCAATAGGTATAAGTATATTTCTTAATGTATTACAAAATGAAATTAATTTTGAAGTTCTCAATTTTCATAATAAATCAAATAAAGTAAATAAAGATCATGGAAAAGGTATTGGTTTAGCAAATATAAAAAGAAGATTAGAATTGATTTATCAAAACAGACATAAGTTGGAAATAACACAAACAGATCATCAATTTAGAATTTTTCTGCAATTAAAAAATAATTAAACAATATAAAAAAAAATAGATATGAAAATCAATTGTATAGCTATAGATGATGAGCCATTGGCTTTGGACATAATAAAGGATTATGCCCTGAAAATTCCATTTTTAGATTTGAAATGTACATTCTATAATGCGCTGGAATCTTTAAATTATTTAAAAAACAATAGTGTTGATTTACTTTTTTTAGATATTCAAATGGAAGAATTAACAGGCATTCAACTGCTTAATATTTTAAAACAAAAACCACTGGTAATTTTTACTACTGCTTATGATAATTATGCAATTAAAGGGTTTGAACTTGATGCGGTTGATTATTTACTTAAGCCAATTTCTTTTGAAAGGTTTCTTAAAGCGGTAGATAAGGCGTATGAAAAATTACAGTTTGATAAAGTTCTTAAAGGCGGAAATAATTCAACTCAGAATCAGATTCCACTGGATGAATACTTTTTTGTGAAAACAGAATTCAGAATGGAGAAAATTAAGTTTTGTGATATTTTATATATTGAAGGAATGGGTGATTATTTGAGAATTGTTACTCCTACAAAAAAAATAATGACATTACAAAACTTTAAAACAATGGAAGATATGCTACCTTCCCGCTTATTTTGCAGGGTTCATAAATCTTTTATAGTAGCATTGGAAAAAATTGAAAGTGTCGAAAGATGCCGTATCAAAATTGGAGACAGAACGCTTCCAATTAGCGATACTTACAAAAAATTCTTTTATGATATTTTAGAGAAAAAGAAATTAGTATAAAAGATTAAAGCCTCTAAATATTATTTATTTAGAGGCTTTAATCTAGTAATTTATCCTTTGCTATTCTGTAATTTTTGGAAAATTTATTTGATCCTTAATTACAAATGCGTCAGGAAAATCATATTTTATCGTTTGCAAAAACCCCCTGGCTTCCATTCGATTTCTAAAATCACCTACTTTAACTTTAAAATTAGGTTCTTCATATATTACGTAAGCCTCAATATCAGGAAATTTTGTATTAAAAGCTGTTTTATGCTGATAAGCATTTGTTTTTGAATTATTACCTGATTGAAAATAAATATTAATTCTGAATCCTGGTATAGTATTAGATAATTCATTCACTTTCAAATGCTTTTCAACTAAAGCATCAATCTTTTCATCTTGAATAATTTCAAGATTTCCATTCGATTTAATTTGAGCATTTGTATTAATTCCCAAAACCAGTATTGCAAATAATAAAAAATACTTCCTCATTTGGTTATCTTGCAGAATTATTTATTTCTATCGGCTGAATGCTCAATACTGGAATAGGACTATTGTTTACCATTTGCTGAGCATAAGGTCCCAACCAAAAATTAGCTGCCGTTTTTTCCTGTTCAGTCATAATAACGATTAAATCGGCATTAACCTGTTGAGAATACTCAATAGTAGTAGTTGTTGTGTTGTCAGCTTCTAAAAAATTGGAAACATATTTGGTCTGATTTTCATCAAGATAATGTTCAACCTGACCTACATACGTATCCACTTTTCTTCTTATTGCCTTTAGAGTAGTTGTATAAAGACCAAGAATATGAATTTCTGCTCCAAAATATTTAGCCATTTTACAGGCAAAAGGAACTTTCTGACGTGTATCAGTTGAACTATCTATAGGAAGAATAATTTTTTCCAACTTTTTATTAAAGTTAAACCCATATCTAATGGTAATTACAGGGCAAGGAGCATAAGTTACAATTCGGAAAGCATTGCTACCCATCCACATCTTTTCAAACCCCGAAGCACCATGAGTACCAGCAATAATTAAGTCGGCATCATTATACTTAGCCTGGTTGGCAATTTCACTATAAACCCTGCCTTTGCGGAGCTTATAACTTAGTGTGCCACTTACTAATTTCGATTGATAATCATTTTGGATTTTTTCAATATGCAATTTTGCATCATTTCTAATTTCATTACTTGCAGAAAATTGATCAGTATCTGAGTCCGATTGGCTATCAACCCAAACCATCATAATATTGGCATTGGTCTTATTAGCAATATCAATAGCAAGCTCAAGTGCATACAAAGATCCTTTTGAAAAATCAATAGCGACAATTATTTCTTTCATAATTTCCGATTTTTAAAGATTATTATTTAATTTAGCTAAATTATAATATTTTTTTACAATTTATACGTTTTAATAAAAAAAAATGTTACATTTTTGAAAAATTCTACTTTTAACAATATGAATGAAAATTTAGACGCTACAGGACAACAACTTAACAATGTTGAAAAGGAATATGAAAAAGCATTGCGCCCTTCATTTTTCGACAGTTTTGCTGGACAATTTCAAGTGGTTGAAAACTTAAAAATATTTGTGGAAGCAGCCAAGCAAAGAGGCGAAGCTTTGGATCATGTTTTATTACATGGTCCTCCTGGACTTGGTAAAACCACACTTTCTCATATCATTGCAAACGAACTGAATGTAAATATTAAAATTACTTCAGGACCTGTTTTGGATAAACCAGGAGAACTTGCAGGATTACTTACCAACCTGGAAGAAAACGATGTGCTTTTTATTGACGAAATTCACCGGTTATCACCTGTAGTTGAAGAGTATCTGTATTCTGCAATGGAAGATTACAAAATAGATATTATGATAGAAAGTGGTCCAAATGCCAGAAGTGTTCAGATTGCCTTAAATCCATTTACACTTATTGGAGCTACAACACGTTCCGGCCTACTTACAGCTCCCTTGCGTTCAAGATTTGGTATCAATTCCCGTTTGCAATATTATGACGCGTTGGTATTAGCTCAAATAATAACCCGTTCGGCAGGAATTCTCAAAGTAGGTATCACCAAGGAAGCTGCGAATGAAATAGCTCATCGCAGCAGGGGAACACCACGAATAGCCAATTTACTTTTGCGTCGTGTAAGGGATTTTGCGCAGATTAAAGGTGATGGAAATGTTGATATTGAGATAGTTCAATATGCTTTAAATGCTTTAAATGTTGATAAAAATGGACTCGATGAAATGGATAACAAAATTCTGTCTACTATTATTGACAAATTTAAAGGAGGTCCTGTTGGATTAACAACCATTGCAACTGCCGTAGGTGAAGATTCCGGAACTATTGAAGAGGTTTACGAACCTTTTCTTATTATGGAAGGCTATATGATGCGAACACCAAGAGGAAGAGAAGTTACTGAAATGGCATATAAGCACTTGGGTCGAATTAAACTGGGAAAACAAAAAGATTTATTTGAATAAGTTCAATACATAATGGATTCTTCAGCGTTAACATCTTTAATAAAACAAAAAGCATTAGAAATTGGATTTTCTGATTGTGGTATTTCTTCTGTGGAAACATTGGATTTTGAATCTGTTAAGCTTAATAATTGGTTGCAAAATGGGTTTCAGGGAGAAATGCATTATATGGAAAATCATTTTGAAAAGCGTATCAATCCTAACTTATTATTTGAAAATGCTAAATCTGTTATAAGTGTTTTGTTTAATTATTATAAACAGGATTTAAATGATAATAATGAAAAATACAAAATAGCTAAATACGCTCAGGGCAATGATTATCATTATATTATTAAATCTAAATTAAATGAACTAATAAACTTTATCCAAACAATATACCCTATTGCAACTGCACGTTCGTTCTGCGATTCGGCACCGGTAATGGATAAAGTATGGGCACAAAAAAGCGGATTGGGATGGTTAGGTAAAAATACTTGTCTTATAGCACCTAAAGCAGGTTCATTCTTTTTTATTGGTGAGATAATAACTGATATTGAACTAAACTATGATAAAGCGATAAACAATCGTTGCGGAAACTGCACAAAGTGTATAGATGCTTGTCCTACAATTGCTTTGGTTGCTCCTTATCAGTTAGATTCCAGAAAATGCATTTCTTACCTTACTATTGAGTATAAGAATGAATTTGATGAAAAAATTGATTTAAATGGTCATATTTTTGGATGTGATATTTGTCAGGATGTATGCCCCTGGAACATTAAATATGCAAAAGTTCATAATAATAAAGAGCTTATTTCCAGCTCTAAAGATGTAGATTGGGATAATATAAATAAAACAGATTTCAAAAAAACATTTAAAGGAACAGCACTGGAGAGAACCGGATACGAAAGACTAAAAAGAAATATAGATGCAAATTATAATTCAACGAAACAATAAAATTATCAAATTTAAATAAAAAACAATCAGGACATTTTATTCTTGTTTACCTATGAATTATAGCTGATTTTAGCTAATTTTGCAAAAAATAAATGAAAATGACCAAATTAAGCGTAAATATAAATAAGATAGCCACATTGAGAAACGCCAGAGGTGGAAATGTACCCGATGTAATTAGAGTTGCATTGGATTGTGAACGATTTGGTGCGCAGGGCATTACCGTACATCCTCGTCCTGATGAAAGGCATATCCGTTATAGGGATGTATTTGAATTACAACCTAAACTCACTACAGAATTTAACATAGAAGGTTATCCAAGCGAAGATTTTATAAAAATGGTAACAACAGTAAAACCTGCTCAGGTTACTTTAGTTCCGGATCCTCCAGAGGCACTTACTTCCAATGCTGGATGGGATACAATTAAAAATGAAATTTTCCTGAAAGATGTAATAGCCCGTTTTAAGAGCTTTGGAATCAGAACTTCTGTTTTTATTGAAACAGATAGTAAAATGATTGAAAATGCTTCTAAAACCGGAACAGATCGCATAGAACTTTATACTGAAAGTTATGCAAAAGAATATCCTTTCGACAAGGAAAAAGCAATTGCTAAATTTATAATTGCAGCTCAAAAAGCAAATGAAGTAGGTTTAGGTATAAACGCTGGTCATGATCTGGATTTGAATAATCTGGCATATTTCGCCAGTAATATTCAAGGTCTATTGGAGGTTTCAATTGGTCATGCTTTAATTAGTGATGCTTTGTATTTGGGACTCGAAAATACGATTCAATTATATCTTCGTGAATTAACAAAAGCAAAAAACAAATAATTTGGCTTTATATTTCACTTAATCAAAAAGATAACATCATTAAATAATAAAACTAACGAATGAATCAAGGAAAATTATTTATTTTTTCTGCACCTTCCGGAGCCGGTAAAACTACAATTGTCAAACGATTATTGGATAAAAATCCAATTTTGGAATTTTCTGTTTCGGCCACAAGTAGGGATAAGCGTGATGGTGAAATTTTTGGTAAAGATTATTATTTCATTTCTTCAACAGAATTTCGTGAAAAAATAAGAAATAATGATTTTATTGAATGGGAAGAAGTATATGAAAATCAATATTATGGCACTTTAAAATCAGAATTGCAAAGGATATGGGCAAAAAATCATCATGTAGTTTTTGATGTTGATGTGGTTGGAGGACTTACTATTAAAAATGCTTTTCCTGATAATGCATTAGCCATTTTTGTGATGCCCCCTTCAATTGAAACACTAAAAGAAAGATTGGAAAATCGATGTACTGAGGATGAACAAAGTTTAAAAAAAAGAATTGAGAAAGCTGATTATGAATTAAGTTTTGCTGATAAATTTGATATTATCTTAATAAATGATGAACTCGAACATGCTATTTCTGAAGCAAATACTATGGTTAATAATTTTATAATTAAATAAATGAAAAAAAAGACCGGTTTATATTTTGGATCTTTTAATCCAATTCATAATGGTCATTTGATAATTGCCAATCAGATGATGGTAAACTCTGATTTGGAAGAGATTTGGTTTGTAATTTCGCCACATAATCCATTAAAGGAAAAGGCAAGTTTGCTCGATGATCATCATCGATTGGCATTGGTAAAAATTGCTATTGATGATAACCCAAAATTTAAAGCATGTGATATTGAATTTAATATGCCAATTCCTTCATACACCATCCATACGTTGGTAACTTTAGAAGAAAAATATCAAAACCGTTCCTTTGGACTGATTATCGGATCTGATAATTTGCATAGTTTTGAAAAGTGGTTCAATTATGAGCAAATTTTAAATAATTACGAATTATATGTTTATCCACGACCAAATTATATTGGATGCCAATTAAAAAATCATCCTTCAGTGAAATGGATAAATGCTCCTTTGATAGAAATATCATCAAGTTATATAAGAGAGTGTGCGAATAATCATAAATCAATCAGATACTTGTTGCCCGACAAAGTTATTGACTACATTATCGAAATGCACTTTTACGAAAAATAGTTTTATGCTCAAAATTGGAAATACAATATTACCCGATTTACCTTTATTATTGGCACCAATGGAAGATATAACCGATCCTCCATTCAGGGTACTATGCAAAAGAATGGGTGCAGATGTTATGATTACCGAATTTATTTCTTCTGAAGGTTTAATTCGTGATGCTTCTAAAAGTTTGGTAAAACTTGATTTTGATGAGATTGAAAGACCAGTTGGAATTCAAATCTTTGGACATGACATTGATGCAATGGCAAAAGCCGCAGAAGTTGCAGAAACTGCAAATCCAAATTTCATTGATATAAATTGGGGTTGCCCAGTGAAAAAAGTAGCTGTAAAAGGTGCTGGTTCAGGAATTCTGAACGATATACCTAAAATGGTTAGAATTACAGAAGCTGTTGTAAAAGCAACAAAATTACCAGTTACTGTTAAAACCCGTTTAGGTTGGGATGAAAAGGATAAACCGATAGTTGACATTGCAGAAAGATTACAAGATATTGGAATACAGGCAATAAGTATTCACGGAAGAACGAAGGCTCAGTTATATAAGGGTGAAGCGGACTGGACATTAATAGGTGAAGTAAAAAACAATCCGCGAATGAAAATCCCTGTATTTGGTAATGGGGATATTAATAGTCCGCAAAAAGCCAAAGAAATGTTGAAATATGGTGCTGATGGTCTTATGATTGGTCGGGCCACAATTGGAAATCCCTGGATTTTCAGAGAAATAAGACATTATCTTGAAACAGGAAATTTACTACCTTCGGCTGATATTAAAGAAAAAGTAGCAGTTTGTCGCGAACATTTATTAGGTTCTGTCAAATGGAAAGGTGAACGAGTTAGTATTGCAGAAATGCGAAAACATTATTCCGGTTATTTCAAAGGAATTATAGACTTTAAACCTTTTCGTATAAAGCTGGTAACCAGCAATGATCTTAACGAAATTCTGGATACTTTGCTAATTATAGAAACACTTGAGTTTGAAAATGCTTAATTTAATATAATAGTTTGAACTATTTTTTTAATCATATAATATTAACCATTTTCATTAACTTCTTATAACCCTTCATTAACAAAAAATATCTGTATTCTTAGCTTTTCATTTTTTAAAAAAAATGTAATTTTGCTGATAAATCAAATTCAATTAAAACACTATACAAAATTTTCAAAATACTATGTTCAAAATAAATAAACACCCCATTCTTCCCATACCAGAGCGTGATAAAGTTAATTTTATTTTCGAAGGTGAAACTGTAGTAGGTGAACAGGGATTTACCATTGCAGCTGCTTTACATCAGGCCGGACATCCTGTTCATAGCCACAGTTTGCATAATCGTGAACGAAGTCTGGAATGTGGAATCGGAAAATGCGGTGCTTGTGAGATGCTGGTTGATGGACAAATAAAGCGTATTTGTATTACAAAGGTAGATGGAATAAAGGAAGTTAGAGAAATCCCCAAAGATTATAATCCGGAAATTGTAGAATATAAAAAGGAAGAATCTATAAAAATTTACAAAACCCAGGTTGTCATTATTGGAGCTGGTCCTGCAGGTTTAGCAGCTCGCGAAGAACTTAACAAGCATAATATAAGTAATATTGTTGTTGATAACAATGATAAAATTGGTGGTCAATTTCTAATGCAAACCCATCAGTTTTTCTTTTTTGAAAAAGAAAAGAAATTCGGAGGCATGCGTGGATTTGATATTGCAACAACATTAGCAGGTGAAAATCATGATGGAATTTTCTTAAATTCAACGGTTTGGGATATTTTGGAAGGTAAAAGAATCGCTGTAAAAAATATTGAAAAGGAAGAAATTTATTATATTGATACAGAGCAACTAATTATAGCTACTGGTGCAGTTCCATTTATGCCCACATTTGAAAACGATGACTTACCGGGAGTTTTCACTGCAGCCGTTGTTCAAAAAATGATGAATAATGAATTAACACTTCTTGGAAAAAGTATTTTAACTGTTGGAGCCGGAAATATCGGATATTTAACATCTTATCAACTAATGCAGGCTGGTGCTACTGTTAAAGCAATTATTGAAGCTCAACCTAATGAAGGAGGATTTCCTGTTCAGGCAAATCGTGTGCGTCGTTTGGGTATTCCAGTAATGACTTCACATATACTGCTTAAAGCCATTCCAAATGAAAAACATGATGGTATAATAGGAGCAGTAGTTGCTGAATGCGAAAACTTTAAACCAATTCCAGGTAC
>CAIZXK010000302.1 GCA_903936865.1 uncultured Bacteroidales bacterium
CTTCGTTGAACTTCAATTTTTAAATTTATTCACAAGTTTATTAATTTTTAAAATGTGTTCATGATAACGCTTCGCTAAGTTCTCATTTACATTAGTAAACTGTGGTTTTAATATCTTGTTCGCCTCAAAAAATATAATTTTTAGAACCCCCTTTATTATTATATTGAATGAAAACTAAAAAGTAATTTAGTCTTTCGTCCTTTTAATTTTATAAACTTAAATAGTTATTTTATTTTATTGAAAACAATACTCTGTTAAACTATAGTAATTCTCTGATATTACTAACTTTTACAAAGTTAGATTTGTTTGCATACTATATTAATAATCATTTGATTAAACTATTGTAAGAAAAAACTTTGTCAAAGTTTAACTATATATTGTGAAAAAGAATGCAAAATTAAACTTTTTAATCAAACGGTTTTATTATTTGCAATAGATTTATAACTTTGCAAACTCAATAGGAGGGATGCCGGAGCGGTCGAACGGGGCTGTCTCGAAAACAGTTGATCTGCCAAAAGTGGATCCGGGGGTTCGAATCCCCCTTCCTCCGCAAATTCAATTTATTTATAAAAAGCACTAATTTCTATTATCTTAGTGCTTTTTTGTTTTGTTAAAAATCAGTAA
The DNA here is from genome assembly GCA_903936865.1 of uncultured Bacteroidales bacterium. Lineage (GTDB taxonomy): Bacteria > Bacteroidota > Bacteroidia > Bacteroidales > JACABE01 > JACABE01. The sequence goes on from CAIZXK010000302.1 coordinate 625, forward strand.
GTCTTCTATAATAAATGTTAAAAAGCAAAGATTAAGAATTTTTATCCATATTATGTTTAAAATCTTTATAATTTTACTGATTCAAAAACACAAAATATTTCTAATTATCAAAAGATAGTGAACTTAATAGAAAAAATAAAGGAAGTTGCAGGTAATTATTATCTCAATAATCACAAAAACAAAGTAATAAGAAATCGAATGATTTCTAATCTAAATGATGCTAAATCGATTGGTATTATTTATATATTAGAAAATGAAAATACATATAATCACATAACAAGGTTCGTTAAATTGTTACAAGATAAGCATATTAATGTAAAAGCCATTGGTTATTTTGAAGGAAACATTCGTCCCATTTATGCAATTGAAAAGCTTTCGCTCGATTATTACGATAAAAAAGATCTCAATTGGTTTAAAAAGCCGAATAACAGTTATGTAAATGATTTTTTGAAAACCGAATTTGACATATTAATAGATTTATCATTAGAAGATATTTTTCAAACCAAATTCATCTCAACATTATCAATGTCAAAATTTAAAGTTGGTAAAGGTGGTGAAAGAAACAAGGAAATTTTTGATCTGATGATTGATATAAATTCCAAAACAACGTTGGATGAATTTATTACATTAATTATACATTATCTAAGTATTTTAAATAAAAAAGAAAATGATTAACAAACTTAAAGGATGTGGTGTTGCTATTATAACACCCTTTCACAAGCATGGAACTGTGGATTTTACTTCTCTCGGAAAAGTGGTAGAACATATTATTTCCAATGGTGTAAATTATATTGTAGCTTTGGGCACTACAGGAGAAACGGCAACTTTAACTGAAAAGGAGAAAGTTGCTGTTACCGATTTTATAATTGAAACCACAGATAATAGGATTCCTGTAGTACTTGGAATTGGAGGTAATAATACTCAAAAAATTATTGAACAGGTAAAAGAAACCAATTTCGAAGGTATAAGTGCAATTTTATCAGTAGCTCCCTATTATAATAAACCACAGCAAAAAGGATTGTTTTATCATTTTAAAAGTATAGAAGAAGTTAGTCCTGTACCTATGATAATATACAATGTTCCAGGACGTACCGGTGTTAATATTACTGCTGAAACTACTTTGAAATTAGCAAGAGAAGTTGAAGGAATAATAGGAGTGAAGGAAGCATCAGGAAACTTAATGCAAATTATGCAAATTATTAAGGATAAACCCAACGACTTTTTGGTAATTTCGGGAGATGACGCATTAACAATGCCTGCAATAAGTGCTGGTGCTGATGGCGTTATTTCTGTTGTTGCCAATGCTTTTCCAAAAGAATTTTCCGATATGGTTAAATTTTCATTAGAAGGAAATATTAAAAAAGCCAAAGAAATACATTATAAACTATTTGATTTCAGTAATGCCATTTTTGAAGATGGTAGCCCTGCCGGAATTAAAGCAGCTTTAGAATATCTGGAATTATGTCAGAATAATTTGCGATTACCTTTGGTTAAGGTTAATAAACAAACTATCACTAATATTCACAATACGATTAAAGAAATTATTTCATAAATCAAAGGCTTACATATTGTAAGCCTTATTTGTTATGTGTAAATTCAACTATCTTTACAGCATCTTTTTTACCATTATCAGCATTAATTTTGCTAATGCACAATCTTTTAATTTTCTGCCAAAAGTTTCTGGTAACCAACTAATAAAGCATACTTATTTTACGCTATCCTATTCAGAAAATGATGAGCAGGCAGAATGGGTTGCTTATATGACATGCAGAAAAAGAATGGGCGGCATTATAAAAAGATCAGATAAATTTGTTTCAGATCCATTGGTACTTACTCAATCTGCAAAGCCGGAAGATTATCGTAAATCCGGCTACGACAGGGGGCATCTTGCACCAGCTGCCGATATGAAATTTGATGAAATTGCAATGAAAGAATGTTTTTACATGAGTAATATATCACCTCAATCACCTTCATTTAATAGGGGAATCTGGAGAATTCTGGAAGAACAGATTCGTAATTGGGCTTTTCAATTTGATACTCTTTATATCGTAACGGGAGGTATTCTCAAAAGTATTGAAACTAAAATTGGTTATAATGAAGTTAGTGTACCCAACTACTATTTTAAGGTAATTTTAAAATATACTGACAAAGAACAAAAAGCAATTGCTTTTATTATGCCAAATCAAAAAGGGGAACAACCAATTTATAATTACGCTGTAACTATTGACAAAATTGAAGAAATGACAGGAATAGACTTATTCCCCGAACTGCCTGATAAAATTGAAAAGAAATTGGAAAGTCAACTTAATATAGATTTTTGGAAATAAATTGGAATTAGTTTTCCTTTTCCTGTAATTTTAATGTGGCATTTTCATTAGAATATTGTTAGAAATTTTTCTGAACTTTCAATAATTTTTTGCTCCTTGAGTAATTCCAAAACCACTTTTCCTATCTATTTTGAGTTTTATCTGTTTGATGACATAAATTTTTATAATAAAGGTAATACAATTAACTTAACTATATGTCCTATTTTTGGGGAGTATCATAAATGAAAAAAGTCTGTTTTATAATACATAAAACAGACTTTTTTAAAACTGTATCAATCAAATCAGTTAATGACTACACTGATGTTCGCTTCCATTTTCATGATTATGGCTGCAACCAATACCAGAATCGGCAATATTGCCATTAATGTATGCTTCAGTAATTGCTTTTACATCTCCTGTACAACCTCTGAAAACTTCTATTCCATGCATATTTAGAATATTCATGGCACCTGCACCCATATTTCCGGCTAACATAATACTAACACCTTTTTCCCTGAGAACCGATGCAATATTGGATTTGCATCCACAACCCTGTGGTGATGGAAGTATTTCTGTAGTAATGATTTCGTTATCATTAATAGTAAAAACAGAATACATTTCGCAATGTCCAAAATGATCGTCCACTAGGCTTCCTCTTGTTGGAACAGCTATTTTCATATTTATTTTATTTTTAATATAAATTATACTTTTTCTAAGCCCTGTCGTAAATCTTCAATAATA
>CAIZXK010000303.1 GCA_903936865.1 uncultured Bacteroidales bacterium
AATCCGGTAATTAAACCTGCTGCATCCGGTAGGGGATTTACAGTAATTGAATATGTTGAAATTGAACCATTACCACAACTATTATTTCCATAAACAGTTATATTTCCATAAACTGCAGTATTGCTATAATCAACAGTAATACTGTTTGTTGTACTTATTCCACTTGCTCCAGAAGGTAAAGTCCAGTTATATGAAGTTGCATTATTAATAATCGGAACAGTATAGGTTATTCCATTTTGTCCCTGACATACAGTTGATAATCCGGTAATTAAACCAGCTGCGTCCGGCAAGGGATTTACTGTAATTGAATAAGTTGAAATTGAACCATATCCACAACTATTATTTCCATAAACAGTTATATTACCTGAAACTGCAGTATTGCTATAATCAACAGTAATACTGTTTGTTGTACTTGTTCCACTTGCTCCAGAAGGTAAAGTCCAGATATATGAAGTTGCATTATTAATAATCGGAACAGAATAGGTTACCCCATTTTGTCCCTGACATACAGTTGATAATCCGGTAATTAAACCAGCTGCTTCCGGTAAGGGATTTACTGTAACCAAAACACTATCAATAGAAATACAGCTATTACCATCAGTAACTGTTAATTTGTAAGTTGTTGAAAATATTGGTGTTATTAAATGTGAAATCCCGTTTCCCAAACCATTATCCCAATTATAAGTAAGAGGAAGAATTCCTGAAGTTCCATTTGCATCCAACAATATTGAGTTATTTATACAAATGCTGGTATCATTATTAATTGCAATCAAAGGTTTTTGATAAACACCCAACGTAACATTGTTAGTAATTACTGAACAATTTTTTGTTACAACACATCTAAAAACAGCATTATTAAAGCTATAAGGTGTATTAGAAATTTGAAGAGCAGCTGAATTTGTACCTGAATAAAAAGAATTATCCTGTAAATTATCCCAAAGTACTCCATTTTGAATTTGCCATTGATAGCTACATCCGGCAACTGCAGTTACCATATAGTTTGCTTGCGTATTTTCACAAATTTGAATTGAAGCAGGTTGACTTAATAAAGTAGAACCAATACTTCCATTGATAAAAGTTGTTGCAATTGGAACTAAATTAAAATCAGCTAATTCTGAATTTGATAAAATAGTAAGATTGGTAAAATTTCCTTTATAAATAAATTTCAAATCGCATAGTTTTCCTGAAGTTAAATTAACACCACTACTCCCATTGTCTATCCATGAAATAACTATTTTCCATGCTTCTGGTCCTGTAGTTGGAACACCACTCATTAAATTTGGAAGCAAAGGATCTGCATTTGTATGACCTAAATAAGTTAACATTGAAGTATCATAACTGATATTCATTGTTAAAGCTCCCAATGAAGTAATATTATTATAATTTATGGAAATCAATGAAGTATCGTTGAGACATCCACTACCATTTTCAATGGAAATTATCTGTGCATTTGCTATTCCTAAATTAAAAGCCAGAAATAACAATACAATCAATTTATTAATAAATAAGCTTTTCATTTCAACATATTTTAAAT
>CAIZXK010000304.1 GCA_903936865.1 uncultured Bacteroidales bacterium
GGTAAAGCTGTGGCTGTATTCGTAAAATCTTTTTTAGAAGTTTCTGCCTGGCGTGTCTTTTCTTCCCCTTGTTGTTGTACTGCCTTTTCTAGTTTTAATAATTAGTAATTTACATTTAAAAATGCAATAATAAAGCAAAATTAAAACTTTTAATTAAATAATATGTTTTAAATTATTATAAAACATTAAATTCAACATTAAATCATTGAAAACAATCAAAAAAATTAACCGTTTTACTCCTTCAATCAATAGTTCTTTTTTATTAATTTTAGCTGGGTTATTGTGGCTTTCTGTTGGAATAATGCTATGCAATTTTGCATACCACTGGCTTTTAAATTATGAAGGGAAAAATATGATATTTATTTTAATATCAGGATTTATACTGGCAATACTATTTACTTTATTTAAGTTTAAAAAGTTTGCTCTTAAAAATATTGAACGGATTAAAGCAAAAGGTGTAAAATCCTGTTTCTTTTCATTTATGTCGTGGCAAACCTATATTATGGTAATTGTTATGATGAGTATGGGTATCATACTTCGTCATTCTTCAATGCCAAAAGAATATTTATCAGTACTTTATATTGGAATTGGTGGTGCTTTGTTTTTATCAAGTTTTATGTATTTTAATAATTATTATCATCTAAAAATAAAAAAATAAATTTCATTTTGAAATTCTACTTATAAAACTCAAAAACAGAAAAGCCACTCAGTGTAAATAAAATGGCTTTTCTATTAATCAATTATTTATAAAAATCTTACACCTAATCCTTTATACATCTCACCGAAAATCCATTTTCATTTGTCATAGAAACACTATTAACAGATAAGTTGTTAACCATCCGGCTCCAGGAGTCATAAATACCTTCTGCTGATGAACTCCACCAACTTCCATAGTTGCCTAACCCATTGTAAATACCACCAATAGTTCGGCTACCTCCGGGCAACGCTGTAAATCCACTTTCATTCGTGGCAGCATAATTAGGACTATTCCAATGTAATAACCCGGTTTCTTTCATTTTTCCCATTGCCGATGTTGAACCACCTAAATACCCGATTAATGTTGTCCATTCAGCATCAGTAGCAACATGCCATGCTGCAGGACATAATTTTGTTGTATTTACGGCATGCCAGTTATACAATGCACCGTAAACATCCTTATTTGCAACTACATCATTTGCATACCAGCAATAAGCAGGCGTTAATGTATTGGCCCACACTGTCGTATCACTAACCAGAGGAATCGGATTATTATCATTATATTTTGTAGTCTTCAGATTTTCAGCCATCCATAATTGAGTCCCGATTTTTACAACTACATAGTTATTGTTATCATTATCCTTGCATTGAACAAAATCAAATGTTATAGTCTTACTTGAAGTAGGAATATCTGTAACTATGGTTTTGTAAATTCCATTGATTCCTTTATATACCGAGATTCCTTTAAATAATAGTATATCTCCGTTAGTATAATCCATATCAATAGTTGTAGCTGTTGATTTTGGATTTACAGCTGGATTTGCTGAATTGATATCTCCAATAAAAACTAACTTAGATTCAGGCTGAGCTGTATTATTGCTTATCAGTTTTGAAGTATAAGAATAGCCATTACCTATAATGCTTATAAAATAAACTCCTTGCTTTAAACCGGATAAATGACATTTCTGCAATCCTTTTGAAAAATCTTTTTCAACTTGTAAAATATTTCTCCCTGTCATCTCACAAACAATAATTTTTCCTATTCCTGATTGCTTTGCATAAAATGATATTTCAGACTTATCCAGCATTGGATTTGGAAAAACCTGAAAATAATCAACACTTACATCTATATTCTCTGTCCCAAGTGAACCTAAATGCAGAATATCTCCATTGTTTAAAGTTAATGTTGTGTTTTTTGTGAGGTTGTTTACCTCAATACTGGTAATTGTGGTGGATGCACCAGTTGCTGCAAAACTTATATTATAGTTTTGTGAATAAAGACCAACTGTTGCAAACATCAATAAAAAAAGAAAGCTGATTTTTCTCATATTAAATTAATTTAATTGTTAATACTTTGTTCCCTGTATTTTTTTATGCTACAAATATAATATCAAAAAAAGCAAAAATCTTTAAATTCTCTTTTTTAAATTCAAAACAAAAGAATTTAACAGCAATGGTATAACTTCATACGTTTACTTAAAACAGTTTTTTATACATCTAAAAACTTGAAAGTTATTTAATTACCAAGGAAATAGTAATTGAATTAAATAATATTGACTTCTGAAAATTGCTCTTTCTTGGTTGAACTTTAATTTTTAAAATTATTCACAAGTTTTTTATTCTTATGGTGTTCATGATAAGGCTTAGCTAAGATCTCATCCCGTAAATCGGAACTGTGGTTTTAAAATCTGGTACGTCTAAAAAAAATCTAATTTTCAAAACCTCTTTATTTGTATTTTTTTATCAGCTGTAGTATTGCAGAAATTATACTTTAAAATTAACTGATTTTTATCATATCAAATTTGATATTAAATAAAAAAGTGTAATTTTACCTTGTTTTTAAAATCAATAAAAAAAACGTTAATTAAGAATTTAATCAAATAATATTATGGCTACCGTAGTTGTACTTGGTGCCGGAATTGCAGGACATACCGCAACGGCTTTTCTTAAAAAGAAATTAGGGAAAAAACATGATGTAATCGTAATCAGTCCTTCTCCATATTATCAGTGGATACCTTCAAATATATGGGTAGGTGTTGGAAGAATGAAGGTTGATGATGTAAGGTTTCGTTTAGAAAAAGTTTATAAAAAATGGGGTGTTATTTATCATCAGGCAAAAGCTGTAAGTATTTATCCCGCTGGCGATGTAAATAATGCAAAGCCTTATGTTATGGCTGAATACACATTGGATGGCAAAATAGGTGAACCTCTGAAAGTTGAGTATGATTTCCTTGTAAATGCAACCGGGCCCAAACTCAATTTTGAAGCTACTGAAGGTTTGGGTCCAAATGGGTTTACAGAATCTGTTTGTGCATATTCCCATGCTTCCGAAGCCTGGGAAAAGCTTAAAAAAGTTTTCAATAAATTAGAAAATGGTGAAAAACAGAAAATTGTAGTTGGAACAGGTCATCCAATGGCAACTTGTCAGGGAGCTGCTTTCGAATACATTCTAAATATTGCTTATGAGTTGAAACAAAGAAAACTAAGTGATAAAGCTGAATTGTATTGGTTAACCAATGAATTTGAACTTGGCGATTTTGGCATGTCGGGAGCTTATGTAAAACGAAATGGATATATTACTTCTACTAAGATATTTGCAGAATCTGTATTGTCGGAGAATAATATTAAGTGGATTAAAAGAGCTGGAGTAAAAAAGGTAGAAGATGGACTTATTCATTACGAAACATTAGCAGGAGAATATAAAACCCAGGAGTTTGATTTTGCCATGTTAATTCCTGCTTTTGCAGGTGCAGGCTTAAAAGCTTATGCAAATGACGGTTCGGATATAACAACCACATTATTTGCACCCAATGGTTTTATGAAAGTGGATGCAGATTATTCTCCCAAAACTTACGAAGAATTTAATGTAAAGGATTGGCCTCAAACATATCAGAATCCAGCTTTTAAAAATATATTTGCTGTCGGGATTGCTTTTGCTCCACCTCATCCAATTTCCAAGCCACAAACAAGTCCGAATGGAACATCCATTTTTCCAACACCACCACGAACAGGAATGCCTTCGGGAGTTACTGGGAAAACTACAGCTCAGAATATAGCAGAATGGATATTAAATGGTGATGACAGTTTGAAACATCATGCCTCAATGGGAAAAATGGGAGCTGCATGTATTGTTTCAGCAGGTTTTAGTCTTACAAAAGGACAAGCAGCTACCATGACAGTAAATCCGATAGTACCCGACTGGGAAAAATATCCCGACTATGGTAGAAATATTAATTATACGGTTGGAGAAATTGGTCTTGCCGGACATTGGATGAAATTAATGCTTCATTATATGTTTATTCACAAAGCAAAAGGTTATCCTTTCTGGTGGCTCATACCTGAATAATAAACTTTATAGCTTCGTTAAACTCTGACAAAAGTTTTTCAAGCAAAAGTATAATCAATAAATTATCAATATATTATGCAAATTAATTCAGTTTTGTCAAAATTTATAAAAATCAGTGATAAATAAAAGTTAACTGTGTATTGATACTTATACAATAATTTAAATTAAATATTTATATAAAAAAACAACATTTGATATGGAAACCAATAACAAACCAAAGGCATATTACGAGGAATCCTATCCTCCCGTTCCTACGAAAAGTGTAAAATTTTGGAGATCATGCATGCTTTGGCAATTTTATCGTTTTATTATTTTAAATTATAAAGTAATGAAAATTGTTGCTTTCGGGCATAATTAAGATTTATAATTCTTCTGAAGCAATTTCTTCGTTAAAATCAGATTGAGTAAGCAAAGTTGGTGGAATTTGCTTATTGTTCTTTGCACCCAATATTTTTAATCGTTGCACTTTACCGATAAGATTGCCGCTACCCGAAAATAATTTTTTACTTGCTTCATTATATGTCTTTTGGACAGTTTCCAATTGAGAACCTAATTTTTTAATATCTTCTGTTAATCCAACAAATTTGTCGTATAATTTTCCACCTTCACTGGCAATTTCAATAGCATTCTGGGTTTGTTTTTCCCGTTTCCATATTGATTCAATGGTTTTTAATGTAGCTATTAATGTCGATGGACTTACAATTACAATTCGACGATCCCAGGCATAATTAAATAATTCGATATCTTGTTGAATTGCAATGCTAAATGAAGATTCAATGGGTAAAAACATCAAAACAAAATCAGGGGTATTTAAAGCCGCAGAAGAAGTATAATTCTTATCACTCAATCCTTTAATGTGGTTTTTTAATGAATCAACATGCAACCTGGCATATTTGTCCTTTTCTTCTGCTGATTCGGTATTTATATATTGTTCATAGGCAATCAGCGATACTTTCGAATCAATTATGATGTGCTTATTTTCAGGTAACTTAATCACAACATCCGGTCTGATTATCTCATTTTCATCATTTCTGGCGGTAAACTGAATTTCATATTCCTCTCCTTTTATCAAACCGGAACGTTCAAGAATTCTTTCGAGAACCAACTCACCCCAATTTCCTTGTTTCTTATTATCTCCTTTCAATGCTTTCGTCAGATTATTGGCTTCTTCACTTATTTTACTGTTGAGTTCATATAATTTCTTTACCTCTTCCCTAAGGCTTACATTATCTCTTACACCCTGAATATGTGTATCATGCACTTTTTGCTCAAAAGATTGTATTTTCTCTTTTAATGGATTTAAAATTTCCAGTATATTCTTTTGATTTGTTGAAGTAAATTCCTGTGAATTCTCTTTTAATATTTTGTGTGCAATGTTTTCAAATTCAGTAGTGAACTTCTTCTGCAGATTCTCCATTTCTTCTTTCTGGGAATTTAGTTTTTCCTGAATATTTCTGTACTCAGTTTCTGTTTTAATTAGCTGTTTGCCTGAATTTTCTGATTTAAGTGTTTCTTCAATCAGCAATTGTTTTAAATCTGAACGTTCTTTTTCATAAAAAGCAATCTTATCTGAATTAGATTGTTTAGTAAATTCTAACTCGGATTGTATCACTTTAATCATTGATTCCTTTTCAGCAAGCAAACGATTTAAATCATTTACAGATTTTGTTGTTTTAAAATAAATCAGTACACAAAACAACAGAATTCCAGCTATTAACAAAATAAAAAAAACTGATATTTCCATAATATTACTATTAAAAGGGGTTCTGAAAATTAGATTTTTTGAGGTGAACAAGATTTTTAAAACCACAGTCCCGATTTATCGGGATGAGGTTAAAATGAAGTTCAACGAAGAAAAAGTAATTTTTAGAAGTCCCGTTAATTTAAATTTATAAAGTTTTACAAATATAACTGAATTTGTTATTACAATTATAAATAACCAGCTTTTTTCAGAATAAATTAATTATATTTGTTGTTTATTATAAATCAATAATAGTAACAATAACTACATGAAGAAATTCTTCTTTTTAATCATACTGATTTACAGTTTCAATATACTTAATGCTCAAATATTTAATCCGGATTTATCTCCTGTTTATGAAGACAATATAGTTCCTAAAATTTATATAACCATACATCCCGATTCACTGGCAGCTATATTCTCAAATGTAGATTCTGAAATTGAATATCGATCAACGTTTATATATAACAGTCCAATTTTAAATGATACACTTAATAATGTTGGTTTTAGCCTTAGGGGAAATACATCCTTACAGGCTGCAAAAAAATCATTCAGTTTATCATTTAATTCTTTCAATAGTGGAAGAGATTTTCATGGTATTGAAAAAATGAATCTGAATGGCGAGCATAATGATCCTTCCATCATTCGATCAAAACTTTGCTGGGATTTGTTTCGGAATTTCAACCTTCCTTCTGCCAGAGCCAATCATGTGGAAGTTTATATTAATGGGAATTATTATGGTTTGTATATCAATGTGGAGCATATTGACGAGAAATTTCTTAAAAAGCGTTTTGCAAATAATAACGGTAATCTTTATAAATGCCTTTATCCTGCCGATCTGGCTTATTTAGGTAGCGATCCAAATCTTTATAAATTAGCTTCAAATGGAAAAAGAATTTATGAGCTGAAAACCAATGAAACTTTAGATAATTATAATGATTTGGCTAATTTTATAAGAGTAATAAATAAAGTTGCAACTGCTGATTTACATTTGCATCTGGATTCAGTTTTTAACACCAATTCATTTATTAAAACACTGTGTATTGATGTTTTAGCTGGCAACTGGGATGGCTACGCCTATAACAAAAACAATTTTTATCTTTATCACAATACAGCTAACGGAAAATTTGAATACATTCCTTACGATCTCGATAATACATTCGGAATTGATTGGTTTAATATTAACTGGACAACCCGGAATATTTATAGTTGGTATAAAACATCGGAAAGCAGACCTTTGGTTTCTAAAATATTACAGAATCCGGAATACAGAAAAAGATTTACTTTTTATATGAAACAACTCATGGCAACTCATTTTAATACAACCACATTTTTTTCACGTATAGATCAAGTAAAGAGCATGATACAGGCATCTGCCTTTGGAGATTCTTACCGCACACTCGATTATAACTGGACAATTGCAGATTTTATAAATTCTTACACTACAGCTCTCGGAGCTCATGTAAAACAAGGGTTGAAACCATATATAACTGCCAGAATCAGTAGTGCCAGCACTCAACTTGAAAATACCAATACAAAACCCATTATTTATGAATTATTTAACCAGAATCTTCGCATTAATCAGGATATTATAGTAAATGCAAAGGTTGAGGATGAAACCATAAATCCTACAGTTACTATAAATTACAAGATAAATTCAGGCAATAACATTTCAGCTCAACTGTATGATGATGGGTTGCATAATGATAAACTTGCAGGTGATAAAATCTATGGTTTTTTGATACCATCACTTTCATCCACAGCAATAATTTATTATAACATTCAAGCTACGGATTCAAATGCTCAGACTTCAACAGAACCTATTTCAGGGAATTACCAGATAAGAATTCTTCCACTGTCTCCTCAATTATATATCAATGAATTTATGGCAAGCAATAGTACAGGATTTATGGATAATTTTGGAGAATTTGACGACTGGATTGAAATAGTTAATAAAGGAAATACAGATGTTTATCTTGGCGATAAGTACCTTTCTGATAATTATTCTACTCCTGCTAAATGGAAAATGCCTGATATTTTTATTCATCCAAATGAGTTTCTTGTTTTTTTTGCTGATAATTCCTCTGTTCAAGGTAATATGCATTCAAATTTCAAATTAGATGCTTCAAAAGAAGAAATTGGAATTTTTGATAGCGATAGTAATTATAATTTACCTATAGATACAATTTCTTACACAAATCAATTTTCAGATATTTCTTATGGACGCTTTCCTGATGGAAGCCCGAACTGGTTTTTAATGAATAACCCAACACCTTCTCTTTCTAATATTTATACAGGTGTCAATAGATTGTATTTTGCTCAAAATATTGCAATTTATCCAAATCCTGCTTCACAGTTCATTAATATTCATACAAATAATAATGAAATAAGTATTTCAAAAATATTAATCTACAATATTTTTGGTCAGAAAGTCGAAGATATTAATAATATCAATGATAAATCCTATCAATATACAATTGACAAAAACAAGTTGATAAAAGGGATGTACATCGTAAAAGTTGAATTATCAGGCAAATATGCAAAAAGGGAAATTTGTTCAAAAATTATTATTAATTAATTTTCAACAAACTAAAAAGTCATAGATTTTCTGCTAATTCTTAATACAACCGAAGAAATTCGTAAGTATTTACAGTCCAGTCCATATATCTTAAAAATCCTTCGTAAGGGATTACCAAAGAAGCAGTATTGATATTAGGATGAAAACTGATTTTTTGAGCTTTCTGTAGATTTTCATCGATAAAAACATGTACATGATTTGCCTTATCATTTAACAATCCAAATGGGGAAACCGAACCGGGTGTAAGGCTTAAATGCTTCATCATGCGTTCGTCTGAAGCAAAAGTGATTTTTCCCTGTTTTAAAATTGCTTCCAACTCTTTGATTGCTAAACTCTGATAAAACTCCAATAAAACCAGAAAATGTTTATTTCCCTTGTGATTTCTGAAAAACAGATTCTTACAATGTACTGCTTCAATATCTTTCCAATATAGTTGAGCTTCCTTTACCGTTGGTACTGGCGGATGTTCGTAATAATCAAAAGGAATATCCAGTTGATTGAGTATTTCATATACTTGTGGTTGTCCTCTGAATTTCATTTTTTATTCAATTAGATATTAAAAAACTGTCGGATTGTAGTTCCTCTTCTTCCGTCTTCCGTCTTCCGTCTTCCGTCTTCCGTCTTTCTACTTTAATGCCTCAAACATAATCTCTACCGGATGCAACGCTTCTTTTCCTGTACCGTCTTTTATCTGACAACGGCAACTTGTTCCAACTGCAGCAATGGTAATATCTTCAGCCGTATTTCTGATAGCCGGAAATAAAACCAGTTCACCAACCTGCATTGAAAGCTCATAATGTTCTTTTTCGTAACCAAATGAACCAGCCATACCGCAACAACCTGATGGAATTTCTTCAATACTATAATTTTCAGGAAAACCTAGCATCTTTTTTGTAGGGATTGTTGAAGCAATTGATTTTTGCTGGCAATGTCCGTGTAGCTTTATTTTTCGGATTTCTGTAGTAAAACTTTCTTTACTGATATTGCCTTTTTCTATTTCCCTACTAAAAAATTCATCAAATTGTATGGCATTCTTTGCTAATTTTTTGGCTTCTGATTTAAGTTCTTTTCCAACCAAATCGGGATATTCGTCCCTGAAACTGAGAATTGCAGATGGTTCAATACCAATCAAAGGAGTTTCTTCTGAAATTAAATCCTTTAAATACAATACATTCTGAATGGCAATCTTACGGGCTGTTCTTATCAATCCTTTCGAAAGAAAAGTTCGTCCGCTTACCAGATGTTTAGGAATTACAACTTCATAATCAAGTTTTTCCAGTAATCTGATTGCTTTGATTCCAATATCCGATTCGTTGAAATTGGTAAATTCATCAGCAAAAAGATAGACTTTTCCATTCTTTTGGTTGGCTTTTTTGATGTTTTTATCTGCCCATTTCCGTAAAGTGATTTCTGATAATAAAGGGATATCACGTTTTTGAGAAAAGCCTAAAATGGATTTGGCAATTCCGGAAGTAAAAGCATTACTCATAAAGAAATTAGTAATAGGTCTGAAAATCATTCCTATTGAATTAATATGGGATATATAAGCAATTGCACGGGTTCTTAACGGAATGCCATTGGCATCGTAATAATGCTGCAAAAATTCAGCTTTCAGTTTGGCAACATCCACACTCGATGGACACTCTGATTTACAACCTTTACAGGAAAGACACAAATCGAAAACTTCATAGATTTCCTTATGATTAAACGGATTTTTCTGAGTTGAATTGGTTAAGAACTCCCGTAAAATATTGGCTCTGGCACGGGTGGTTGCATTTTCATTTCTGGTAGCCATAAAACTTGGGCACATGGTTCCTCCAATGATTTCCGATTTACGGCAATCCCCTGAACCATTGCAGCGTTCGGCTGCCTGTAGAATATTTTCATTTTCACCAAAATCGAAAATGGTTTCAATTTTTCGCTCTGGCTTACCAGGTTCATAACGCAGAAACTTATTCATCGGCGGTGTATCCACTATCTTGTTCGGATTGAAGATATGATTTACATCCCAGCATTCCTTTATTTGTTTAACAATCTGATAATTCTTTTCTCCAATCATCAGTGGAATAAACTCGCCACGCAATCTGCCATCGCCATGTTCGCCACTTAACGAACCTTTGTATTTTTTAACGAGTTTGGCAGTTTCCAAAGCAATGGTGTGAAACAATTCCACATCCTTCGGATCTTTCAGATTAAGAACAGGTCGCAGATGAAGTTCGCCTGTTGCAATATGAGCATAATACACACAACTCAACTTGTATTTATTCAGGATTTCCTGAAATTCATCAATGTATTCGGGTAAAAGCTGTGGATTAACCGCCGTATCTTCAATTACCGGAACAGGTTTGGCATCTCCGGGAATATTTGATAGCAATCCAAGACCAGCTTTACGCAAATTCCATACTTTCTTAATATCATCACCAAAAACCAATGGGAAATGATAACCATAACCCGCCGCACGCATTTCCTTTTCCAGATTTACAGTTGCCTGATTAATGGCTTCCTTGCTTTCCATAGCAAATTCCACAATCAACATGGCACCCGGATTGCCTTCGATAAAAAAACGGTTTTTACTTTGTTCGATATTATCTTTGGTGCAGTTCATAATGATGTCATCCATCAGTTCTACTGCAACTGGTTTGTGTTTCAATGCAATAATATTCCCTTTAAGGGCATCCTTAAGTGTATGGCAATGAATGCAAACCAAGGCAATTTCTTTTGGAGGAAGCGGAACCAGATTCAATTTAATTTCTGTAGAAAATGCCAGTGTTCCTTCCGAACCTGCCAGCAATTTAGCGAAATTAAATTTCTCGCCATTTTCAGCAAAAGGCTGCATGTCCATCAGCAAATCAATGGCATAACCGGTATTTCTTCTTTCCAGGGATTTGTCGGGATACTGTGCAATGATTTCTTTCTGATTTTCTTTATCAGACAAAACTTCATTAATCTGGCGATATATTTTATTTTCAAGTTTATCACCTAATAGTTTATCTTCAAACTCCTCTTTACTTAATGCCTTAAATTCAACTTCCGAACCATCGCTAAGGAAAGCTTTTATTTCGAGTGTATGTTCTCTTGTGCTGCCATAAATCAGTGAATGAGCACCACATGAATTATTACCAACCATGCCACCTATCATACAGCGGTTTGAAGTGGAAGTTTCAGGTCCGAAAAACAAACCTTTTTTTGCAACAATTTTATTGAGTTCATCCAGAACAACTCCTGGTTCAACTCTTACCCAATGTTCCTTTTCGTTTATCTCAATAACTTTACACATGTATTTGGAAACATCCACAATTATACCACTTCCAACAACCTGACCGGCAAGCGATGTACCGGCAGTTCGAGGAATTAACGGCACTTTGTTTTCGTTGGCAAACTTTATCAGAAGTGCAATATCTTCCTTGTCTTTTGGCCTAACCACAGCCAAAGGTTTTTCGCGATAGGCAGAAGCATCAGTTGCATAAAGCAATCGCATGGTTTCCTCGGTATAAATATCGCCTTTAAATTTTGGTTTGAGATCGTATAATTTGAGATGTATATGTTGTGTATTCATGGTATTTGTCGTAAAATCAATAAAATAAAAGTGCAAACTTTTGATAAGTTTGAGGCTACTAAATTAAAGATTTTTTTTGATTGGATTAGAAAACAATTATCTGCTTGTAAAATATTGCAAATGTCTTAAATTTGCATAAAATCATATTTAAAGCTTTTAATATGGGCATGGCAGATTTCGATTATAATAAAACAATAGAAACTAAAAAGTTGGTTTATAAAGGAATATTTAAAGATAAAATGATTTTTCTTGCTATGTTTCTGGGTGTCTTTATCAGTGTATTAATTTTAAGCTATATGATATTTCAGTCATTTTTTGAAAATGCAGATTCCAGAATCACAGATTATATTATGGCTTTTTTAATTCCTCTGATACTAATAAGTTCTACTTTACTATGGGGATATTACTTGATAAATAGAGATCGTTTAAAAGAAATCCCTATAAAACTAAAAACAGAACATGCTAAATTATTATTTATTGAAGCTGCTGAAACATTAAACTGGAGAGTTGATATGATTACAACAAATTATATTTTATTTACAACAAATTATAAATTTTTTCATGAAAGTCAATCGATTTTATTGATAGAATTTCCCGATAAAAAGATTTATTTCAACAGCATAAATTATGAATATCAGAAACCTGCCCGCTTTAGTTTTAATTATGAGGAGCTTGTTTATGAATATCAAAAACTGGAAAAGCAAATTTCCTGAAATTTATAATCAACTGAATATAACGGCTAAATGAAGAGTGAAGTTGGTAAATTAATAATTTTCCCCTTTATTTTATTCAGCAATAAAGGGTTAGTTTAATTTTAATATCAAAATTGTCTATTCCAATAGTCTTTCTTATATAGTTCAATATAATTTTCTAACTCGTTTAATGATATATGAACGTTTTCAATAGAGTATTCAATAATATCAGATGAATTATTTAATATTAATATTAGA
>CAIZXK010000305.1 GCA_903936865.1 uncultured Bacteroidales bacterium
AAGTTTAAGAATTATTCTCATAATAAGAATTTACAACGAACAATTTTTGGGGAATTATTATCCAGACATTTTATTGCAAATAAAATAAAGATAGAAAGTAATAAAATTGAATTTAATATAGGAGATAAAGGGAAACCTTTTTTAGAAAATTCTGATATTCATTTTAATGTTTCGCATTCAGGTGAATGGGTTGTTGCAGCCTTTTCAAAAAGAAATATAGGAATAGATATAGAAATTATCAGAGAACCAAATTATAATGTTGCTAAAAGATTTTTTTCATCAGTTGAAATTCATCAATTAAATATAATCAGTGATGCTGATAAAAAGAAAAATTTATTTTTTGATTTTTGGACAGTTAAAGAAAGCTACTTAAAAGCAATTGGAACAGGATTAACCAAGCCATTGAATACTTTCACAGTTGTGAAAAATGCTGATTCAATCCAATTGGTTGACAATGAAAACGATAATTTAGTTTTTGTTAAACAATATTCTTTTATTGATAACTATAAGTTAAGCGTTTGTGCTTTTGAGAATGAATTTGATGATAAAGTTAATATAATTGAATTTTAATCATAAAAAAAGGGGAAAGTCTGAACTTCCCCCTTTTCAAATTATTATGCTTTCGTATTATTGAAGAACAATTTTTTCAACTTTTACAAATTTATTGTTTATAAATTTAACAAAATAAACTCCTTTTGCATAAGCAGATAAATCAATATCAGCTGAATACGATTGTTTATTATTAGTTAGATTTTCAGTACGGATTATTTCACCCTGAAGGTTTGTAATCTGTAACTCCAGGTTACTGTTAATACCATTAATATTTACAGTTATAATTCCTTTTGTTGGATTTGGATATATACTGTAATTTAATGAATTTCCATCAGGATCATTGATACCAACATAATTTGTAATAAAATAACCAGCAGAAACGGTTCCGTTACCGCAAGCATTTTGTCCCATTACTGTTAAAGAACCATTTGTGAAGTTAGAAAGGAATGAAATACTTACTGTATTTGTAGTTCCTGTAATGGTAGCTCCAGTGCCTGAATATGTCCAGATATATGATGTAGCACCTGTGATTGCAGGAACTGTATAGGTTTTAGTTCCAGCAGCAACAATAGAATCACCTCCTACAGATGTAATTGTTCCGGCTGCACCAGGTAAAGCAGTAATTGTAAACGCTATAGATGAAGGACTACCATCACCACAAGCATTTGAACCATAAACTGAAATACTACCTGCAGCAGTATTGTTAGCAAAGCTAACAGTTATAGTATTTGTAGTACTTGTACCAGTAACACCAGCAGGTAAAGTCCAAATATACGAAGTTGCACCTGTAATTGCTGGAATAGAGTAAACCTGTCCGGTAGCACCTTGACATACTGTAGTTGAGCCAGATATAGTTCCAGCAGCAACTGGAATAGAGTTAACAGTAATCATTTTAAAAGTTGAGTCACCTGTACCGCAAACATTGCTGGCTTTAACAACAATATTTCCAGAAGAAGCAGTTGATCCAAAATTAACTAAAATATTAGTAGAAGTACTGGAACCAGTAGCACCTGATGGTAAATTCCATGAATATGAAGTTGCTCCGGATACAGCACTAATTGAATAAGTCTCGTTTTGAGCTCCCTGACAAACATTGCTGTTTCCTGTAATTGTTCCAGGAGCTGCAGGAACTGAATTAACAGTAACTGTTTTTGATGATGCTACAGAACTAACTCCGCAAGCATTCTGACCTTTAACAGTAATTGTTCCTGAGACAGCTGAAACTCCTACAACCAGCACAATAGAATCAACGGTACTGGAACCTGTAAAACCAGAAGGATAGGTCCAAACATAAGAATTAGCATTGTTTATTGCAGGAACTTTATATGTTAGCGTTTGACCCTTACATACTAAAGCGTTTCCAATAATTGTTCCTCCATTAGATGGAAGAGGATTAACAGTAATAGCCAGTAAAGATTCCTGTCCAAAACCACAAGCATTTTGCCCTTTAACCTTTAAATTTCCGGAAACTGCAAAACTTGCATAGTTTAGTGTGATTGAGTTCGTTGTACTTGAACCAGAAGCACCAGCAGGTAATGTCCATTGATATGAAGTTGCATTGTTGATTGCAGGTACAGTATAAGTTACACTTGTTTGTCCCTGACAAACGGTAATTGCGCCAGCGATAACACCAGCTGTATCAGGTGTAGAATTGACTGTAACTGGTAAAATTGAAGATAATCCATCACCGCAGGTATTGCTTCCTTTTACAGTAATATTACCTGAATTGGCATTTGCTGCAATATTAACAAGAATAGAGTTAGTAGTACTTGTTCCAGTAAATCCTGATGGTATTGTCCAGATATAAGAAGATGCTCCTGTTATAACTGGTATTGTATATGTAATACCGTTTTGCCCTTGACAAACGGAAGCATTTCCAGCAATTGTACCTGCTTGAACAGGTACATCATTTACTGTTATAGCAAAAGATTTTGAGACACCATCACCACATGCATTTACACCTTTAACTGTAATATTTCCAGAAACAGAAGTAGAGGTAAAATCAACAATAATACTATCCACAGAACTGGTTCCTACAACTCCTGTAGGAAGTGTCCATGCATAAGAAGTAGCATTATTTATTGTGGGAACTTTATAAACAACACCTGTTATTCCTTTACATACAGTTGCCAAACCTGTTATAGCCTGAGCAGTATCTGGTAATGGATTAACAACAATTGAACGGGTAGAAACCGCACCCTGACCACATGCATTATTACCTTTCACTGTTACATCACCACTTACTGCGTTTGTAGGATATGCTAATGTAATGGTATTTGTAGTACTGCTACCTGTTGCAAAATTAGGTTTTGTCCAGATATAAGAAGTTGCATTTGTAATACTTGGTACACTGTATGTTACACCTGATTGTCCTTGACATACTGTATTTAATCCGGTTATTACACCTGCTGCAGATGGAAGCGGATTTACTGTTAAAGACATAGCAGAAGCTGTTCCATTACCACAAGCATTTGAACCTTTTACAGTTATCTGACCTCCAGTTGATGTTAAAGAAACATTTGCAATTATGCTATTTGTTGTACTTGTGCCGGTAACACCAGCAGGTAATGTCCAAATGTAGGATGTAGCACCCGAAATACTTGGTACTGTGTAAGTTAAATTGTTAGTTCCCTGACAAACAGGAGATAAACCTGAAATTGTTCCTGCACCTGATGGTACTGTATTAATTACAACTGCTTTTGTTGAAAGAACTCCATCTCCACATACATTGGTTCCTTTCACAGTTATATTTCCATTAACTGCAGTTGCACCAAAATTTACACTTATTGAATTGGTAGTACTTGTTCCGGTTGCTCCTGTAGGAAGTGTCCATACGTAATTAGTTGCATATAAAATGGCTGGAACAGAGAAGATTATATTATTAGTATTTTTACATACAGTATCTAATCCAGAAATCAAACCTGCAGCATCAGGAAAAGAGTTTACAGTAATTGCAAAATTTGAAGAAACTCCACCATAACCAAATGTATTATGTCCTTTAACTGTTAAATTTCCGGAAGTTGCATTCATTGCAAAATTAATATAGGCTGTATCGCCTAAAATAGAGTCAATTGTAACTCCTGTTCCAGAATATTCCCATAAATAGGTATCAGCACCTAATATTGCTGGAACTGTAAAGATTACATTGTTTTGTCCCGGGCAAACTGATGAAACACCCATTATAGTGCCGGCAGCACCAGGAATTGAATTTACATTTACTGCAAAGTCAGCAGAAACAATACCATTGCCGCAAGGATTTGTACCTTTAACGGTTAAAAATCCAGGGGTTGCATTTGCTCCAAAGTCAATGGTAATAGCATTTGAATTGCCATTAATTGTTGCTCCAAGTCCACTATATATCCATGTATATGTGGTTGCTCCATTTATAACAGGAACTGAATAAGCCACTGCTGTTTGTCCAGGTGAGACAGTTGATACTCCAGTTATTACTCCGGCAGGATCTGGTAAATTGCTTAATACTATTGACAATGGTGTAGAAATTGTTCCTAAACCACAAGCATTTTGACCTTTTACAGTTAAATTCCCTGATGTAGCATTTGAAGAAAAATTAACAACTGCTGTATTTGTAGTTCCATTAATTGTTACTCCTGTACCACTATATTCCCAAACGTAATTTTCAGTGTTTGTTATTACCGGTACAGTATACGTTTCACCTGGATTTCCCTGACAAATGGTTGCATTTCCTGTGATTGATCCAGCTATACCTGGTAACCCGACAGCTTCTGTTAATACTGCTGTATTATTCATGGTATCTGAATATGCAGTTGCAATTCTTGATGCAATAACAATATAATTTCCAAAAGTATTGTTTGTCCATGTTAATGCACTTCCTGTTCCAATTACAGGAGCTCCAAAAGCAAGATTATCTTTATAAAGTTGATACCTAACACCTAATTCTGAATTATCCAAACCAACATTAGCTCCACTCCCCTGACAATATGAGGCAGTACCGGTAACATTATATTTTACAGGAGGAGTGTTTAATAAGGGATTTGATAAATTATTAATCAAATGATTAGCTTGAACAGTTACATCAGTTGCAGCAGGTAAAAAGACGGTTACTTTTGTTTGCCATGGTGTAGTTGTAAAACTCCATATAAAATTAAATTTTTTATTAGCAACAAAAGGTTGTAACTTTGTTTTTAATTTTATTCTGCACACACGCATTTCTGTTGTAAGAATCATCGTACCATTTCCAACAGTTGCAGCTTTGCCAGTCATTTTAATACCATAATTTGCATTAGGAACTCCACTTGTAAATCCCGACATTGTTAAGTTAGCATTCGTATGTTGATTAGCAGGGAGCATATCAGAAAATCCAGAAACTATAGTTGGTAAAATCGAGTCTCCTGGACTTAATACTTGGTTGTTTAATTTTATTCCAAATTGAATTCCTTGCAATTGGAATGATGTTGCCCAAGTTGGGTTTACAGAAGTATTTTTAATGTAAACATCAAAAATATATTCTGTTGGAGAAATCAGGGAATCATTCTTAATCTCCATCAAATAAGTTGGATTTTGTGAATAGCTATTAAAAGCTGTTACAAAAACAACCAACATAATTGCGATAACTTTTAGTAATTTGTTAATCATTTTTTTAAAATTTAAGTTATTATTCTAATTGTTTATTTATTTAATTATTAAGTTTCACTTTTTATTATTGTGGAAACATAGCAACAACTCCATTTGTTAGATTTTCATCAATTGCTACCAAATCAGAAAGATCAACCACACCATCACCATTCAAATCATATACGATATATGCAACAGTTCCAGCTGTTAAGTCAGTATCCATCTGAACTAAATCAGATAAATCAACAACTTCATCCTGATTAACATCGCCAACATATATAGCATAAATTCCAGTAGCAACCTCTTTAATATTATCACCATAAGAATTAGCTACTGAATTGGAAAAATTATAATTAATTGCAGATCCAGTAAAAGAAACAGGTAAACTACTCCATGTTTGGACACTGTTACGATGTTTAATTGCAATATAATATGAATTTCCATAAGCGGCAGGAATATTTACATTGCAAGTTCCATCCGTATTTAAATTTTGATCGGAAAAAGTAGCTTCAGTTAAATAGGTTGTTGAGTTATGTAATTCAACAGTAATATGATCTGCTACATTAGCTCCCCAATGAAATCCATTTTCATCATTTGCAGGATTCATAGCTATACCATTAAACAAACCTTCTAATAATAAGGTTAAATTCAGTGTTTTTGTTGAAAGATCCTCACCTCCGCCAAAATCTCCAATATCGTAAGTGCCATTAACACTTAGCGTGTGTAATGTAGTATTGGCATTACTGTAAGAAAGTGGAGGGTTTATTGAGAAATTTTTACATAATATCAGATTTTCACTTCCCACCACATCATTTATATCATACTGAAAAATTGCATCATAGCTAAGATTAAAAATGCCATTTTGAGCCAATTTCCAGTATCTGTTCAGATAGTTTCCTGTACTGAGGTCGTTTGGATGTTTTTGATTTTCCATACCAAGACTAATAAAATTATCATTGCCAAACATACCTGTATTTGTTGTTAAGGAAACAGGTAAATATTTTGTGCCTTCGCCAATAGGGAAAATAAAATTGTTTGACATATTTTGAGGATTAAAAATTTTGAAAATTTTAAAAGAGTTAGGAATTATCATTGATGTTGCAGATAAAGTTCCTGTGATAATAGAAGTAGAATCTAATGTAATATTTGCTCCTAAAGTAATATTACCATTTGTGAATGTTAATGTTCCTCCAATTGTTAGTGAATCATTGATATTTATTCCATTTGAATTATTAATTACCAAATTTGAAAATTTATTGGTTTTAATAGTTCCACTTCCAGAAATTGTTTGAGATGTAGTTCCATTTAAATTAATTGTACCTGCTGTTAAAGGATTAAAATATAAAGTTTGACCAGCAGAAACATGAATATTCCCTTTAATAGAGTGACCTGGTATAAGTGTAACGTTAAAATATAAATTACCGTTTGTAATTGTTAAATTATTAATGCTTACAGCAGATGTACCTGTTGTTGTAATCGTTGATCCTAATGCATCCAATTCAAAATCAGCATAAGTTCTTCCAGAAAAAGAAGGTGTTAAGTTTGCAGCTAATTTTAACAGACTTCCTTGCTCAAATATTATTTTGGAATTAGGAGCAGTTAAACCAAATGGATTTGATCCTGCTTTTTGAATAAAAGTAGATCCGTTTTTAAAAACAATAACATTAGCAGTACCTGAATTTGTAAAAATATTGCCAGTACATCCTATATCCTGTGTTATAATTGAACCACTTTCGAAAGCTATTGATCCAGCATCAATTGCATCCATTTTATGAAGCCCGCCGCTATAAGTAATTTCACCATTAATAATTCCTGTCGCCGTTGTTAGAAGCTTTATTGTTAATGCATTTGAACCAAAAATATTTAATTTTGAACCTAAGCTAATAGTAAAATCAATTCCAGTATAGCCTAAAATATTTAAAGTAGCAGTTGAAGCCGCCTGCAAATAAACAGTTGTATTAGAATCTATTTTCAACTGACCAATAGATTGAGTGGTTAATCCATGAATTGTATCAATCAATCCATTATTAATCAGCAAAATATCATTTGATGAAGGAGTTGTTCTTGAAGGTGTCCAATTAGCTGGATCTGTATATAATCCTGACCCAGTTGTTACATTCCAGGTATATGTTGTTGCAGGAGGTGTTAATGTTGTAATTGATGCTGATGGAATAACAGGGTTTGTATTATAGCTATATGTTTGATAATTTAATCCATCATAAGCATAAGGAATAATTGTAAAAGAATATTGAGTCATTGGAGTAAGTCCGGTAATCTGAACGAATGTAGCAGATCCGGATAATACTTCTGCTGCAACTATTCCATCTCCAATAGCAGAACCAATACTATAACCTGTCGCATCAACAGGTAGTCCAGTAGGTGCAGTTGCTCCTTGTTTTCTTATTATTAAAAATCCATCTGCAATAAGAACAGGAGGTATTACCCATGATAAATCAATTTGAGTTGTAGAAGCAGCAGTAGCAGTAAAAGTTGCAACATGAGATACTGGTTTCTCTCCTAACGTAAAGAAACTACTTTCGGTTGATAATGAAGGTCCTACAATATTTGTAGCGAATGCTTTATAAAATATTTGAGCTTTTGAAGGAAGTCCGGTTCTTTGATGAGTAAATACTCCTGTTGTGGCAACACCCTCTTCTAAATAATTATTACTTATAGTAACTCCTGATGTTGTACTCCATACGGTTCCACGGCTTAGTATTGGAGATCCGCCATCACTTGTAACATCACCTCCCAAAAGAGCAGTATTGTAGGAAATACCAGAGGCTGTTGGATTTGAAACAACTGGAACTACAGAACCAGAAGTGGTTATCAGTGAATTCATTACTGGAGTAGTCTGAAGTAAAAATGAATTATTTTCTGAAATGTAATATATATTATAAGTGGTAGCAGCTGATAAACCAGTAACATTACTGGTATATTCAGTATTACCTAAAGTACAAGAAATAGTTCCTTTTAGATTTGCAGCTAACGAATTACCATTGGCATCTTGTCCTGCTTTTACCTGAGTTGCATTAGGAGCAGTTGCACCATTTGGTAAGACTACAAAATATGCATTACCGGGAATATCAATATTTACCTTTGCAGTAAAACCATTATTTGTTGCATTTTCTGATTTTGGCCAGCCAGAAGTCCATACTGGTGGTAATGTGGGGGCGCCAATTACATCTGCCCATGTTGTTGCAATTCTGATCCCATCAATTTTTACTGATGGTGCTGCAGTTGCACCTCCTTGTCTAATTGCAATACCTGCTAACTGAGTAGCATCAGTATTTGCTGATTGAGAGAATGTTGGAATTGCAGGTTCAGATGATAAATTTGCCGGACTAATAAATATTTCAGCAACATCATCGGTTGTGGTAACAGAATTAAAAGTGTATTTTAAAATGACTAAATAATCTGTATTCAGATCATAATCATAAGCTGTATATGGTGTAGTTCCTCCGGAATTTTTCATCAATCCAAATGCCAATTTATTATTAGCATCCTT
Source organism: uncultured Bacteroidales bacterium (assembly GCA_903936865.1). Taxonomy (GTDB): domain Bacteria; phylum Bacteroidota; class Bacteroidia; order Bacteroidales; family JACABE01; genus JACABE01. The sequence continues at coordinate 8,654 of CAIZXK010000305.1, forward strand.
TTTTATAAATAATCTTCCAATAAAATTTGATGTTGTTTGTCCGATAAAATGGAAAAAATAATCTCCTGTTGTTGTAACTAATGAAAAGTTAAAAATACCTGCAACATATACTGTCCCAGAGTTCACAGAAGTAAAAGTTTTGTAAACATCTTCATTGGCTCCTGCAATTGAAACCATATTGCCAATTCCAGAAGCAGAATACCCCGAATAGGAAAGGGAACCAGGAATAACAGAAACAGGATTTATTCCTGAACCAGCTGTTTGAGCTGTCCAACCATTTGCAGTTAATTGTGCACCAACACTATATTCGAAATTTTCAATTAAGATCTGTGAATTAACCTTGGAAGTAAACGCAAACATCAACAACAAAATAAAAATTGTTGATAATTTCGTAGAAAATAATTTTTTTTGATTCATAATTTCAATGTATTTATTTATTTATTAATGTAATAAGATTTTTATTTGTAATAGATTTTTTGCTTTTATTTTATAAATAATAAAAAGTTTACAAATATACAAAATTATGAATCTATTTTGAT
>CAIZXK010000306.1 GCA_903936865.1 uncultured Bacteroidales bacterium
CCCTGGCATAAAACTGTTGATCCTATTGGTGTTGAAGGTTTTAATGGCAACGGATTTACAGTAACATCTAAAGTATCCGAAACTACTCCTGTTCCACAAGCATTAACGCCTTTTACAGAGATTTTAGCAATTCCTGTATAAGTATTATTCCAATCAATAGTCATGGAAGTAGTTGTTCCTGTAATATTTCCTGCATTGGAAGGATAAACTGACCATAAATAAGATGTTGCGTTGGAACTTCCTGTTGTTGTATAAACTGAATTTGTATTATTTTCACATAAAACCATAGAACCTGTTGGCGAAGCTGGTTTAGAAGGTAATGGACTGATATTTACTGTAAGCGAATCAGAAGAAATGCTGTTTCCGCAATTGTTGATGGCTTTAACTGAGATTTTTACAATTCCGCTGTAAGACTCTGACCAATCAATTGTTGCAGTATTTGTATTTCCTGTTATTATTCCTGCATTAATAGGAAAAATACTCCATAAAAAACCACCACTGTTTACAGAAGATGTTGTGTAATTGGAATTTGCAGCATTTTGACATATAGTAACTAAACCGCTTGGTAAATTGGGCTTTACAGGCAAAGGGTTAATAATAACAGTAAGTGTATCAGACGATAAACTGTTTCCACAATTATTTACAGCTTTAACACTAATTTTGGAAATTCCAGTATAAGTATTGTTCCAGTCGTATATTGCTGTAGTTGAATTATTTGTAATTGCTGCTGCATTTGTTGGTGAAACTGACCATATATAAGAATTGGCATTTGCAACTGAAGTAATATTATAATCGGTATTTATATTATTTTCGCAAAGCAGACTTGAACCCGTAGGAGTTACAGGTTTGTCAGGTAAATTTCCGATTGTCAGATCGTTTCCGTTATTGCTGCCTATAACACTGGGATTTGAACTTACCACTCTGATTCTGTATGCATTGCCACTTATTGCGTTGGTAGGTATTAAAGCATAGATACTTCCTGAATTTAAAGCTGTTAATGTACCAATATCTGTTGGATTTCCGAAATTTCCATTTGCATCTGATAATTGGGCAGTAAAAGTATTTCCATTAGCCAACGATGATGAAGCAGTAAACGGAATTGTAATATTTTGTCCTGCACACAGTGTGTTTGAACTTAATGAAGATGTTGAAATACTGATATTTCCGAAAAGTTTGATATTTCCATTTATCAGATTTGCAGCAATGCTGTTATAATTACTATGAATAAATTCGATAGTTACCGGATTGCTTGAAAAACTCACATTGGTTTGACTACCGGGATTTCCTATCAGATTGAATTTGATAGAAAAAACGATGGATGAATCTGCCAACGTTTGCCCTGTAAGATTAGCATCATACCAGGAAAAAGTCAGTTTACCTGAAGTAGTTAAGGAGGTGCCGAAATTGCTAATATCCAAACCATTAAATCCAAACTGCTGAACTGAAACAAATGTGGCCACACTTGGATCGAAAACTATAGTTCCTTGCATCGAAAGGATATTGATAAAATCTTTAACTTTCACTGGCAGAATAACCTCACCTCCGTTTACTCCATTCATACTGTCAATTTTTAAAGTAAGATTTGTAGGAATAGGTGTAGATGTAATTTTAATTACACCCGAATTTGTGTTTAAAGCTAAAGTATTTAAAGAAGTATTTACAAATTCAAGCGCAACAGGATTGCTTCCAAAACCCACAGTGGTTTGTTGTCCGGCATTGCCAACAAGTGTAAATTTAACAGCAAAAATAGTTGAAGAATCAGCTAATGTTTGGCCTGCTAAAGTTGCATCAGACCATGAAAACATCAATTTCCCATTATTTACCTGTGTTGTTCCAAAATCAGATGAAGTCATTCCCGGAAGTCCAATTTGCTCAACGCCATCAAAACTGGCAATATTCTGGTTAAAAGTAATTGTTCCCTGTGCTGAAACCATTTGATTAAACTGTTTTACTTTAATTGGCATTATTACCTGAGAACCGCTTAAACCTGACAGAGAATCAGCAAATAATGTTAGATTTGTTTGAGGAACTCCTGATGGAATTACAATTTTTCCTGAAGTAGATGTAACGGAGATAGAATTATAATTCATATCAACAAATTCAATAATTGTAGGACTATTAATCAGAGAAATAAGAGTTTGCTGACCAGCTGTTCCAACTACATCAAATTTTATTGAAAACAGAACAGATGAATCTGCAAGACTAACTCCATTCAAATTGGCATCGCTCCACGAAAAAACAAGTTTTCCTGAGCTAATCTGAGTAAGTCCGAAATTGCTGATATTCATACCTGTAACACCAAATTGAGATATTGCAGAATAGGTTGCTATTGCAGGGTTAAAACTTATAGTACCCTGAGCCGAAATTATATTCTGAAAGTTTTTAACTCTCACAGCTACAATTACCTGAGCACCATTTGATGCATTTACACTATCAATTTTTACTATTACCGGATTGGTCTGAATTTCAGCATTTGCATCATATAATCCAATGAGCAGAAATAAAAATATGAGATTTATTATGTTTTTCATTTTTTAATCTTTAAATTGATTTGTAATTAGTTATCGTAATATTATTATTTTTCTGAAACCTGCATATTTTCCTGCCTGCATTTGCAGATAATAAGTCCCATTACTTAAAGCTTTGTTATTATTAGTGTTTCCTTTCCATATTATTTTATGTTTTCCCGATGAATAATTTCCGGAAATTGAATTAACCATTTCGCCTAAAGTATTGTAAAACATAAAAGTAACATATTCGTCTGTTGGTAGTATAAAACAGATTTCTGTTTGCTCGTTAAAAGGATTAGGAACATTCTGTAATAACTTAAATTCCAATTCAGGTTTTTCTGTAATTCCAACACTGCTGCCTATAATAAAATCATTTGAAGTATAACCGTTAATTACTAATGCTTGTAATTGATTATTGTATCCTTCTGATTTAGTAATAGTTGAATTGAAAACAAATGTCTGATTGGGATTACTATTACCAATAACCTTAAATGTAAGTTTAAAAACAACAGAGTCATCGTTTAATGTTATTCCGTTTTGAATTTCGGAGCTCCACATTACTGATAGTTTCCCATTTGCAATTTGTTGATTTCCATAGAAATTTTCCAGAGCAGCATTGTTTACGTTTTGTAGTTCAAAAGCTGATGCATCCCAGTTTAAGGTAAACTGATAACCACTAACATTCTGGAAATCTTTTACTTTAACCGGAACTGTAATAATATCACCCATGCTAACATTCTGACCTTCGGTGTAGAATGAAATTTCACCAACACTTGATTTTGAAACCGTATTATTCCAACTATTATTTACATCACCCAGCTTAATTCCGATAAAGTCAAGATTATTAAGCTGAGTAGCATTTGTAACTACTTTATTTTCAGAAAATGGGAACGGATTGTTCGGATTAACAAAGTTATAATCACTACTTACAAAACTCCAGAGTTTATTACCGGGGAAGAAGTTACTGGTATGCAATATCATACGACGTGTAAGAATGATATCCATTGTTGTAACATTGCCACTTCCATTTACGTCGGCAGCTATCATTTTATATGGAGAATCAAGAGAATCAATATTTAAGATATGGCGTTGCATCAAAATAATATCGAGAGTTGAAATTCCATTATCAGGTACACTGTCGTTATTTTTTGACGGAGTTATTGTGTAAGTATTTGATGCAGTAACATTAAAGTTATAATTTCCATTTGAAGAAGTTACAAAGTTTTGATTTCCTTCTATTCCACTCAGGTTTAGACTTACTGTTTTGATAGGATCATTATTTTCTGAATTTACCATTCCTGAAAGATTAACCTGAGCTGTTGCATTTGCAACACTCACATTTACAGAAGATGAAGGTCCTTCGCAACCAGAAATACTTGCTTTTACAAGATAATTTCCGTTTAACAAAGAGGTTGCATATGGAATATTTGCAATTCTTGATGAAGATGTAAAATTATTTGGACCTGTCCATGCAAAACTTGCTCCCGATATTGAATCGGCAGTGAGTATTAAAGTTCCGTTCAATGGAACAGGTGAGTTACTATAAGCAGTTGGTGCTTGTGGAATCTGATTTACTGTTACCTGCAAAGATAAAGAATAAGCCGGACATCCATTACCACCGATAATTTTTACCCTATAAGTTCCTGATGTTGTAATATTTATACTTTGTGAACTTTGCCCGTTTGGTAACCATTGATTTCCTGAAGCATAGCTTGAAGTAAGAATTACATTTCCTCCTTCGCAGAATGTAGTGGATCCGCTTGGTGTAATTACAGGATTTCCGGGAGAAGGATTTACAGTAACAACAACCGGTAATGAAGGTGCAGAGCAGCCATTGCCTACACTTACTGAATATGAACCAGAATTGTAAATTATGATTGATTGTGATGTCTGGTTGCCTGGAGACCAGATATTTCCTGTTATCGCACTTGATGTTAAAGTTACACTATCACCGGCACAGAAAGTAATTGGACTATTTGCTGTAATTGTTGGTGCAGCAGAAAGCGGATTTACAGTTACATCTACCGGAGCTGAAACAGATGAACATCCATTTACATCAGTATATTTTACAGTGTATGAACCACTGTTGTTAACACCGATATCTTTTGTTGTTTGACCATTTGGCAGCCAGGTATTTCCACTTGCATAACTTGAAGAAAGAATTACTGTGTTTCCTGCACAAATATTGGTTGATCCGTTGGCAGTAATTACCGGTAATGTTGGTAATTGGTTGACAATTATTGTTTTTGGTGCAGAAGTTGCCGAACATCCACTACCATTATTTACAGTTAGTGTGTAAGTTCCAGGAGTGGTTACAACAATGGATTGAGTCGATAATCCCCCTGGTGACCAATTGTTTCCTGAAGAACTGTTTGATGTTAATGTTACACTACCACCTGAACAGAAAGTAGTTGAGCCACTTGCTGTAATATTTGCAGTAACAGTTTGTGCAATACTGAAAGCAGCATCACTTGCATCGCTTAAAGCAGTATTTACAACATCTTTCACTCTGATTAAACAATTATTTGCGTTGATATTTGGTACATTCCATACATAAATGCCACTGCTTGTGTTATGATTTAAAATAATTGTATTCCAGCTTGTTCCACCGTTTGTTGAGTATTCAATCATATAGTTTTGTGAAGTACCTGTCGCAGCCCATGTAATATTGTAAGGTGAACAGCTATTAATAGATTCACCTCCATTCGGACTGGTTAAGGTTATAGAAGCAGGTGCCGAACTGATAGTGAAGACATAATCGCTTTTATCAGTTTTACAACTGCTAACATTATCGGTTACTCTTACCATACAGTTTGACGATAAGGTAGTTGGAACCGTCCATGCATAAATTCCTGTAGTACTTTGATGATTGTAAGCAATACTGTTCCATGTATTTCCACCATTTGTAGAATATTCAATATCATAGAAATTAGAAGTACCATCAGCCGTCCATTTTATATTATAAACACTTCCAGCCTGAATTACACCACCATAATTGGGTTGCAATAAGGTGATAGTTGGTGAAATGGTAAACGTACTATCGCTGATATCGGTTTTTATACTGCTATTGTAATCTGTAACCCTCACCAAACACTGATTTGAAGGAGTATTGGGAATGCTCCACGAATAGGTTACATTAGCAGAAGAATTGTAGTAATTATTTACAACAGAAGTCCATGTTGTACCGTTATTTATTGAATAATCAATATTATAGTAAGTTGAAGTTCCGGCTTTCCAGGTAATGGTAGATTGGGTACAACCTCTCCAGCTCGAAACCCCGTTATCTCCATTGGGAGAAGTAATCAAAATGGGTGGAGTTAATGTAAATAAAGCATTGCTAATATCATTCACTGTCGTATTTCCATATTCACTAACACGTATTAAACAATTGAAATACTGCTTATTAAAACTCGGAACTGTCCATGTATGACTGCCATCATTAGGTGTAACTGCAACTATGCTGTTCCAGGTAAATCCGCTGTCCAATGAGTATTCAATAACTACATTGGCAGATAAGAATGTTGCATTTGCCCAAGTTATATCTCTGTTTTCCAGACTATACCATGTTTCTGTTCCATTCGGACTGATAATAGTAGGTTTGGCGGCTATAATGGTAAATTTACTGTCGCTGATATCGTATTTACAAGTATTATTGGCATCTTCAATTTTTACTAAACAATTAGCTGATGGAGTGTTAGGAATATTCCACAGATAAGAAGTTCCTGATGTGTAATAACTACTAACAATATTGTTCCAAGTTGCTCCGGTGTTAGTAGAATAATAAATATTATAATATTGAGATGTATTACTGGTAGCCCAGGTTATTAAATTCGGAGTTGAACTTACTGAAGAAATTACTGCACTCCAACCACTGTAAACTGAACTTCCATCGGATGTCCAACGGAAAGTTAATTGTCCAGTCGGATTGGAAGCTGTAACTATACCCGGAGTGTAACTACTGTAATATGTGCCAATTAAAGGAGATGTAGTGTTTGGACCATTATAAATGTATAAAATGTCATTAGAATTATATGTGCTGAAGGATGAAAATTCAAATTTCAGCATATTACCCGGAATTTCAGGGGTAAAGGTTTTTGTATAATTCTCGTTATAACCATAGTTTCCTGATGAATTTCCACTATCGTAAAAATAACCAGATGAGGTAGTTACTGGAGTGTTTGAGTTCATCAGATATGTACCGGAATTGGAAGTTGCACCAACGGTTGACTGCCATTGTTCGTTTCCATTGGGAGTAAACAAAATCAAATCGGTAGTATTTGTTATCGTAAAGAATGCATCGCTTACATCAAATTTTGCTGCATTGCTGGCATCCGAAATTCTGATTAGACTGTTAGATGAATTCAAATTTGGAATAACACCCCAATTATATGTATTAGAGATAGATGTAGAATAATAATTTGCAACTATGGTGTTCCACGTTGTACCTCCATTGCTAGAATATTCTATTTTGTAATAATTGGAAGTTCCGCCCCCAAACCAACTGATATCATTTGAACGACAGCCATATAAAACTTCACCACCATTTGGTGCTGTAATCGTAATATGTGGTTCAATGGTGAATACCGCATTGCTTTGATCGGCATTACATGCAATGTTTTTGTCTTCAACTTTTACCAGGCAAGTTGTAGAAGGTGCATTTGGAACAGACCAGTTGTATATTCCTCCTGAAGTGTTAGAAGTTATTGTATTCCAAGTGTTTCCGTTGTCAGTTGAATAAAATAACTTAACTGCAGTTGTCGGCCCGCCTGTTGTGTATTTAATTTGCTGAGTAGTTCCTACTTTCCAGCTTTCACCACCATTGGGTGTTAGTAGTATTGCATTGGTAACCTGTGTAATACTGAATGCATTGTTGCTAATATCTGTTTTTAAAGGAGTAAACATATCCGTAACTCTGATCTTGCAATTCATGGAAGATACAGCATTATTTACAGTCCAACTGTAAGTACAATTGGTAGCAGATGTATTATAATTAGAAGCTATTGTTGACCAAGTACTTCCGTTGTCTGTACTGTATTCAATCAGATAATATTGTGAAGTTGCTCCTGCTGTCCAGGTAATATTTTTTATTTCACAACCCAAAAGATTTTCATTTCCATTCGGATAAGTAACCGTTATAAATGGCGATATTGTGAAAGTTGCATCACTTACATCGAAATTAGAAGAATTGGTAGTTTCTGAAATCTTTAGCAAACATAATGTTGATGGCGTATTGGGTGTTGTCCAGGAATATGAACCATTGTTTGTAACAGAAGCCACAACGGTAATCCAGCTAGCTCCTGAGTCAACGGAATATTCAATTTTTACATAGTTTGATAAAAAGCTTCCACTTGTCCAGGTAATTGATCTTGAAGTTCCTGCTATCCAGTTTTCGCCACCGTTTGGAGCAGTAAGTTGTCTTGGAGCCGGAATAATGGTAAAAGCCGCATTGCTTTGATCCGTTTTGCAGGAGTTATTGTAATCTTCGGCTTTGATAAGACAGTTTATCGAAGGTGTATTAGGCAGCGTCCA
>CAIZXK010000307.1 GCA_903936865.1 uncultured Bacteroidales bacterium
ATATTGAACGAATTAGATAAAAAAAATGAAAAAAAAATGGCTTACTTAAATAAAAATTTATTATTTTTGCAGTCTTAAAAAACAAATTACTAAACAAATAAAAATTAATGTAATATGACAAAAGCAGAAATCGTAGCAGAAATTGCTAACAAAACAGGGATTGAAAAAGTATCTATCCAAGCAACAGTTGAAGCTTTCATGGATTCAATTAAAGCATCATTGGTAAATGGTGAAAATGTTTATTTAAGAGGTTTTGGTAGCTTCATCGTTAAAAAAAGAGCTGAAAAAACTGGTAGAAACATTTCAAAAAATACTACAATTATTATTCCTGCTCACAATATTCCTTCATTCAAACCAGCTAAAACGTTTGTAACTGAAGTAAAGAGTAAAGTAAAATAATTGTAAAAAAGACAAATTATGCCAAGCGGTAAAAAAAGGAAAAGACACAAAATGTCAACTCATAAACGTAAAAAACGTTTGAGAAAAAACAGGCATAAAAAGAAATAAATCTTTTTAACAAAATTGTTTTTTTTAATTACATAATGGCTATAATGCCATTATGTAATTAATTTTTTATACAATCACGTTTTGTAAAACGATGATTTTTTAATGTTTATAGTAAAATTCTATAAACTAAAAGCTAAAACACACTACAAGTGAATAAGGAATTAATCATAGATTCGAGAGCCAATGAAGTTGAGATAGCGCTGCTTGAAGACAAACAATTAGTAGAGTTAAACAGAGAAAGAAAAAACAATAGTCATATTGTTGGTGATATCTATTTAGGGCGTGTAAAAAAAATTATGCCTGGGTTAAATGCTGCTTTTGTGGATGTTGGTTATGAAAAAGATGCTTTTTTGCATTACCTTGATTTAGGGCCTCAGCTAAATTCTTTACTGAAATTTATCAAAATCGGGCAATCCGCCGATCAAAAGGTAAATATGGATAGTTTTGTTATTGAACCTGATATTGAAAAAACCGGTAAAATAACATCCGTATTAAAATCTAATCAAAACATATTGGTTCAAATCGCAAAAGAACCAATTTCTACAAAAGGACCAAGAATTTCTTCTGAGATTTCATTTCCTGGAAGATATATCGTTTTAGTTCCTTTCTCAAATCGTATTTCAATTTCTCAAAAAATTAAAAGTCAGGAAGAAAGAAATAGACTCAAACGACTTATACAGAGTATTAAGCCCAAAAATTTTGGTGTAATTATACGTACAGTTGCAGAAAATAAGAATGTTGCAGAATTAGATACCGATCTACGAAATCTTGTAGGGAAATGGGAAATAATGGTAACAAAATTAAAGGATGCGAAATCACCTGAAAAGATTATTAGTGAATTAGATAGAACATCAGCAATTTTAAGGGATCTTCTTAATAAGGATTTTAATAGTGTTATCGTCAATGATAGTGAATTGGCTGAAGAAATAAGAAGCTATATAATGACAATAGCTCCAGACAAAGTAGATATTATTAAAATTCATAAGAGCAAAATTCCAATTTTTGAGCAATACGGTATAGACAAACAAGTAAAACTTTCTTTTGGGAAAACAGTAAGTATTAAGAGCGGAGTTTATTTAATTGTCGAACATACTGAAGCAATGCATGTTATCGATGTCAACAGTGGGCATCGTTTAAATACAGATAAAACACAAGAAACCAATGCACTTGAAGTAAATTTGGAAGCAGCAGCTGAAATTGCACGTCAGCTGAGATTAAGAGATATGGGAGGAATTATTGTCATTGATTTTATTGATATGCATGAGGCCTCTAACCGAAGAAAATTATTTCAAAAGTTGGTTGAAGAAATGGCAAAAGATAGCACAAAGCATACTATTTTGCCGCCAAGTAAATTCGGATTGGTTCAAATAACCCGTCAGCGTGTTAGACCCGAAATGAATGTTGAAGTATTGGAAAAATGTCCTGCTTGTGAAGGAAGCGGGAAAATTAAGCCAAGTATTTTATTAATTGATGAAATTGAAAATAATATAAGATATTTAATTAATGAGCAAAATGAAAATTTTCTTACTATAGCGATAAATCCTTATATATATGCTTATTTTACGAAAGGCTTGTTTTCGCTTCAGATAAAGTGGTTTTTAAAGTATAAAAAATTTATTAGATTAAAATCAATTGCATCGTATCATATTCTTGAATATCATTTCTTTAATAAGAATGCAGAAGAAATAAAAATATAATAAAAAACCGGAGAAATCCGGTTTTTTTATTGGCTTTATTTTAATTGATTCAAGGCAATCCATGCCATTAAACCCATACCTGGTTCTATACTCCCTTCATCAATATTAAAAGTTGATGTATGTAAGTTTGAAATTATTCCTTTTGATTCATTTCTTATGCCTATTCGATAAAAACAGGATGGTTTGAGATGAGAAAAATAGGCAAAATCCTCTGCTGTCATCCGCAAATCCAAATCAATTACATTTTCCTCACCTAAATATTCAATGCCAAGTTGTTTGATATTTTCTGCAAGCATGGTGTTGTTTACTAAAAATGGATAACCTTTAACAATAAATACATCGCATTTGGCTCCCATTCCCTCTGCTATTGATTGAGCAATTTTTGTAATTCTTTCATGAGCTTCGTATCGCCATTTTTCATCAAAAGTTCTTAGAGTTCCTTCTATTTTAACTTCATCAGGTATTACATTCGTTCTCCCGTTGCCAATTATTTTTCCGAAAGAAAGTACTGTTGGGATGTTAGGAGTTGCGTAGCGGCTTGTAATTTGTTGTAGTGCGATGATAATATGCGAAGCAATCACAATAGGATCAATATTTAATTCTGGTGTTGCAGCATGCCCACCTTTTCCTTTTATAGTTAAATATATTTCATCAGTGGATGCCATATATTTTCCCGATCTTACACCCATTTTTCCACAATCAAGAGTGGGTAACACATGCTGACCAATAACACTTTCGGGTTCAGGGTTTAATAGAACACCTTCATTTATCATTGCGAGTGCACCTCCAGGAAATTTTTCCTCCGAAGGTTGAAAAATCAATTTTATACTTCCTTCAAAATTTTCTTTTAATGAGTTTAGAATTTTGGCTGCACCCAATAAGTAAGCAATATGCGCATCATGCCCACATGCATGCATAATTCCTTCATGTTTAGATTTATAATCACAATCATTTTTTTCTAAAATAGGTAATGCATCCATATCAGCTCTTAATGCAATGGTTTTTTTGTCAGAATTTTTACCTTTAATTAAACCTACAATTCCTGTTTTTCCAATTCCTGATTGATATGAAATACCATATTCATCTAATTTACTGCATATTAATTTGGCTGTTTCAATTTCTTCAAAACCTAATTCAGGATTTGAATGTATCTGACGGCGAATTAAAATACATTCATGAGAAAATTCTTTAGCAAGCGATTTAATATTTTGAATGGTTACCATAGTTTTTAATATATTATAATAAGTTGTTACCTGAGCTAACTGATAGTAAAGTAATTTTTAAATAATAGCTTCAAAAAACAGTTAACTTTTAAATTCATAAATCTCCTTTTTTAATTGAATGATTGATTTTGAACTAATGTCTTATATACTCCATTATTTAATATTAATTGATCATGTTTACCGTTTTCGATTATTTCTCCATTATCTATTACTATAATTTCATCAGCATTCTTGATCGTTGAAAGGCGATGAGCAATTATTATGGATGTTCGGTTTTTCATTAGATTTGTAAGTGCATCTTGAACGTAAAGTTCAGATTTTGTGTCTAATGCAGAAGTGGCTTCGTCAAGTATCATTATTGGTGGGTTTTTTAAAACAGCTCTTGCTATACTAATTCTTTGTCTTTGACCTCCTGATAGATTTGCTCCTTTATCACCAATATTGCTATAATATCCATTACCCATTTTTTCGATAAACTCGTGTGCATTTGCAATTTTAGCTGCAGCAATAACTTCTTCTAATTTTACGTTTTTCATTCCAAATGCAATATTATTAAAAATGGTATCATTAAATAAAATTGTTTCCTGAGATACAATTCCAATTAATCCTCTTAAATCTGAAATAATTAAATCATTTATTGGAATATTGTCAATAGTTATTTCGCCAGAAGTGCAATTATAAAATCTGGGTAAAAGATCAGCAAGTGTTGATTTTCCTGCTCCTGAATGACCAACGATAGCAATGGTTTTTCCTTTTTTAATTTTTAAATTAATATTTTTTAATACATACTTATTACTGTTTTCGAGATTATACTGAAAACAAACCTTTTTATATTCTATGATATTTTCAAATGATTTTTTTGTGAAAGCATTTTCTTTTTCAACAATAACTTCTTTTGCATCAATAATCTCCATGGCTCTTTTTGCTGCTGCTTGTCCTTTTTGAAGGTTATAAAATGATGAAATAAAAGATTGGGCTGGGGGGATTAATCTTGCAAAAACAACAATAAAAAACAATAAAACACTGGCTGTTAATTTGTTGTTTAATACCAGATTGCCACCAAACCAAATAATAAGAACTAAACCAATTACTGCTAAAGATTCAGTTAAAGGTGCTGCAGCATCTCTTCGCCTGTAAATCTTGGTCATATAGCCGGATAGGATATAATTGGTTTTCTTAAATTTTAAGAATGCATAATCAATTGCATTAAAAGCTTTTATAATTCTAAGACCATTTATTGATTCTTCAATGGTAGAAACTACTATACCCATCTGTTTTTGACCTTTTTCAGAATTTCGTTTTAAACTATTTCCAATTTTATTTATTAACAAACCTGCAGGTATTAAGGTTATTAATGATAAAAGCATTAATTGCGGACTTATCGAAAAAAGAATTATTACAAAAAATAATACATTTAAAGGATCTTTAATCGCCATTTGTAAAGTGCTTACTATTGACCATTCTATTTCGTTAATATCAGAGGTAAGTCTTGACATTAAATCGCCTTTCTTTTGTGTTGAATAAAATGATAATGGTAATATTAATATTCTGTTATATATGTCATTACGCAAATCTTTTATCATTCCGTTTCGGATAGGAGCCAGGAAATACATACCTAAATATTTAAACAAGTTATTTAATATTGAAAATAGAACAAATAGAATGGAAACAAAAAGCATAGCATTCAATTTGCCATTTTCTGCTATCATTTTATCAATAATATAACTCAGATAATTAAATAGATTTTCTGTATTTAGTGAAAACTCAGGTTTTTCAGTTATTGGTTTTACATTGCCAAATAAAATATTTACAAAAGGGATAAATAATGTTAAGTTAAAGAATGAGAATAAGATATAAAGAATATTTGAAACAATATTCAATATTGCATATACCCAATAGGGCTTAATATATTTAAAAATCCTCAATAAATCCTTCACGATTGCAAAGATAAGTAAAACCAATGAATGTGTTAATAATGATAAAACAAAATTAGTACATCAACGTTATTAAAGAAAATATCCTAATTTTGCAAAATATGGAAACAACACGTCAAAATAAGATTTCACGTTTGATACAGAAAGATTTAAGTGAAATTTTTCAGCATCAAACCCGTGAATATTACAAAAATGCAATGATTACTGTAACCAATGTTAGGGTAAGTCCTGATTTATCTGTTGCTAAAGTATTTTTAAGCATTTTTGCAATTAAAGATAAGCCGGAAATAATGCCATTGGTTAAAGCCAGAAAGAATGAAATTCGTTATGAATTAGCTTTAAAGGTTGGAAAGCAGTTAAGGGTTGTTCCATCTCTTGAGTTTTTTGTAGATGACTCTCTGGATTATATTGAAAATATTGACAAATTGCTTAAATAGTTAATAAAAATTATTTGAAGTTACCTTTTTACATAGCAAAGCGATATTTGTTTGGGAAAAAGTCGCATAATTTAATCAATATTCTGTCGGTAATATCGGTTACGGGTTTGATTATTGGAACTATGTCGTTGGTAATTGTGCTTTCTGTAATGAATGGGTTTGAAAATATTATAACCCAAATGTATAATTCTTTTAATCCAGATATAAGAATAGAAACTGTAAAAGGCAAAACTATTGATGTTGCTGAATTTCCTCTTAGTAAATTAAAAAAGATAGATGGTATTGTTAATTATTCGGAAATTATTGAAGAAAATGCATTAATCAGATATAAAGATAAACAACAAATAGTTGTTATAAAAGGAGTTGACGATAATTTTGAAAAAGTAAGCGAAATTAAATCAAAGATAGTTGAAGGTAAATTTTTACTTAAAAACCAACAAGCTGATTTTATGGTTTTAGGTTATGGGATTTATGACAATCTTGAAATTCAACTTAATGATTACAAGTCACAGATTTCTATTTATATTCCAAAAAGAGATAAAGAAATTTCATTAGATCCATCCCAGGCTTTTAATAATGAACAAATTTTTGCTATAGGGGCTTTTTCAATTCAACAGGATTTTGATACAAAATATGTTATTGTTCCATTAAGATTGGCTAAAAAATTATTAAATTATGAAAGTGAAATTTCAGCAATTGAATTATCGATTGATAAAAATAAGAATGTAGAAAATATTCAACAGGAAATTAAACAACTTATTGGCGATAATTATACAATTAAAAACAGATACCAGCAAGAGGAAATGTTATATAAAATAATTAAATCAGAAAAAATAGCCATCTTTTTAATTTTATCTTTTATAATTTTAATTGCTGCATTTAATTTAATTGGCTCAATATCAATGTTGATATTAGAAAAAAAGCAAGACATTGTTATTTTGAGATCATTAGGAGCTTCTGGTAGTTTAATTAAAAAAATATTTTTAGCTGAAGGTTTAATGATTTCGTTTGCGGGAGCATTTATAGGAATTATATTGGGTGGCATTGTGTGTTTGTTGCAACAGGAGTTTGGAATTATAAGATTACAGGGAAGTGGGAGCTTTATTATAGATGCTTATCCTGTTAAAATTCAAATTTCAGATATATTAAAAGTAGCTGTTATAGTAACTATAATTGGATTTATAGCTGCTTGGTTTCCAATTAATAATATTGATAACGAATTAAATGATAAAATATTAGATAACTAATTTCCCTTATTTTTCAATATATTTAGGGAAAGTCATTTTCATAATTGTATATTCATTTAATTTACTTTCGGTAAAAATTTCACCTTGAAATTCCTTAACAATTCCATAAACGATTGACAAACCTAAACCTGTTCCTTTATTTGCTTCCTTTGAAGTGTAAAATGGTTCAAAAATATTATCAATATTCTGATTTTTTATACCTATTCCATTGTCTTTTATTGTAATATAAACATTAATTTCATCGCTATTTATATTTATATCAATATTTTTCTTAAAAGAAGAGCTTATTTTTTTGTTTTTTTCTTCTAATGCATCTTTTGAGTTTGAAAGTAAATTTAAAATAACCTGTTCGAGTCTATATTTATTACCCTTTATATAATATACTGAATTATTGAAGTTTATATTTATGTTTATTTTATTTGCAGAGTATGGTTTTTCAACCAAAAGCAACGTATTATTAATTGTATCGTTAACACTAAATTTTTCAAAAACAGCATATTGCTGATCTCTCGAAAAAGTTCGTACATGCTCAATAATGTGTTGAATTCTATTTACATAGTGGAAAATATTATTAATTTTTGATTGGAAGTATTCTGTTTCAATATTATAAGTATTTATTTTATTCAGAATATTTTCCATACCCATTGAAATTCCAGTAAGTGGTTGATTGATTTCATGAGACATACCTGCCGCCATTTCGCCCAAAAATTCCAATTTTGATTTTTGAATTAATGCATGTTCCTGTTCTTCTCTTTTTCTAAATTCCTCTGTAACTTTAGATTCCAGGTATTTATTAAATTCTTTAAGTTCATTTTCCGCATTTCGTAGTTCGGTTATATCATGAACAATTCCCAAAATTGCAGGGCTATCATTGAATATAATTTCTTTAGTTGTAAATTCGCAAATTTTAATTTCACCATTTTTTGTTAATACTCTTGCTTCATAAAACAATCTTATATTATTTTTCTTTGTTCTTTTTTTTATTGTCTTTTTAATATAATTTAAGTCGTCAGGATGAATTAAATCCCAAATATGCATATTATTAAGCTCTTTGTAAGTATATCCCAATGCAATCTGAAGCCTTTTATTAAAGAAAACAAATTGGTTATTTCTATAGATATAAACACCATCCGTTGTGTTCTCTACAATTAATCTATATTTTTCTTCACTTATTTTCAAAGCATTGTCGGATGTTATGATATCTGTAATATCAGAAACAATGGTTAAGACATATTTTTTATCCTTAATCTTAAATAGTTCAGCTGAATAGTAACAAAATCCTATTTCATTATTATTTTTATAAAAGGTTGTTTGGTAATTAGAAACCCTGTTGTTTTGTCGTAAAAGCTTTTTAATCATGACTCTATCATTAGAGTTTTCTATGATTTCAAATTCATCTGTATTTTGGTTAATTACCTCGTTTTTCTGAAATTTAGTTTTCTGATCGAATACCAGATTAACATCAACAAACTTCTGTTCATCAAAATCCACAATCATCATAATTTCAGGACTATTGTTAAATGCTTTTGAAAATTTTAATTCCGAAAGCATAATTTCTTCCTCCATTTTTTTACGATAGGTAATATCAACTATACTAATAAGATATACGGTTTCATCGTAATATTCAATTGTATCAACCGAAAACAGAGCCCATTTTATTTCACCTTCAAAGTCATTTATCTTTAATTCATAATCATATACTTTTTCTAGTTTATTAATATCTTTTCTGAAATTATTAAAATCTTCAATATTGAAGATGTGTTTAATGTTTAATTCGCTATTTCCTTGAATTTTTAAAAGTATTTTTGCCGCTACATTATATTTTATAATCTTTCCATCAAGTACACCTGTAATAAGCAAGGCAACTGGCGAATAATCGAAAATATGCTGTAAATTTATTTGATTTTCACTTAAAGCTTTTTCCGAATTTTTTATTTCAGTTATATCATTTACAATTGCTAAAAAATGTTTTTTACCTAAAAAGTCAATCAATGATCCATTAAACGAAAATATTTTAATTTCGCCATTCAAAAGTCTTATTTTAGTTTCAAAATTTTTAATAAACCCGTTGTCTATTAGAGTTTTGAACATTAAATTTCTTCTTTCCAAATTATAATGTATGTTAAGATCTAAAGCAGATTTCCCAATAATTTCTGATTTCTCAACATTAAAAATTTTAAGAAACTGATCATTTACATCTATAAATATTTCATTTTCTATTGTTGTTATTGCCATAATAACCGGACTTAAATTGAAGGCATCACTAAATTTCCTTTCAGAAATACTAATAGCTTTTTCTGTTTCTTTTAAATAACTTATATCTTGAATGGTAATGTGAATTTTGGATATTTCTGTAGAGTCTTTTTTAAACTCTACAATCCCTTTTGATGTAATATGTTTTATATTTCCTTTGGTTGTAATAATCCGATAATTAATTTGATACTCTTTTATTTTATTTTTCTTGATTCTTTCAATTTCAGATAAATAATAGTTTTTATCTTCATGATAAATAAATTCATGATTAATAAAGTATGAAGAATAATCATCTTTTTGATTGCTTTCAATTTCGAAAAGTTCCCATACGTAATCGCTCAGTATAATCGTTTTTTTTATGTTATCTTTTTCAATGGAAGCGATTCGTGCTATTCGTTGAGCTTCAATAAGTCTTTTTTCATTTTTTATCGCATTCCTATTTATTTCAATAATACTTTGTTTATTTTTTAATAAAATGGTATTGAAAAAATTATTCTTTTTAAAAAATATTATATACAAAATAATAGCAAATAATAATACAAGCGTTATATTTGTGATAAAAAATAAGGATATTTTAATAATAATCATTGAATTAGTTTTTCAAATTAGATATGACTTATCAGTTATAATAATCAAAAGCCTATAAAAATTGTTTTACCAAATATAAATATTTTAATTATAAGAAACCACAAAAAACGTCCGTAAAATCTTGAAAACAAACTGCCTAAATACGGTTTGCGAATCCGCACGCTGCCCGAACAAAAACGAGTGTTACACGAAAAACACCGCGACTTTTTTGATTATGGGCGCTGTTTGCACCAGAAACTGCCGTTATTGCAACATTGCAACAGCAAAACCACTACCTTTGGACGAAA
>CAIZXK010000308.1 GCA_903936865.1 uncultured Bacteroidales bacterium
AATATAAATAAAATATTATGAGATCAATTTGTTTCTATTTTCAGGTACATCAACCTTTTAGATTAAGAACTTATCGTTTTTTCGATATAGGAAAAAACCATGATTATTTTGATGAATTTCAAAACCGATACATTGCACGTAGAGTTGCTGATAAATGCTATATACCTACAAATCAACTTATGCTTGATTTAATAAAAGAATATGGTTACAGATTTAAAATTAGCTATTCAATATCAGGAACCGCATTAGATCAATTTGAAAAATATACTCCTGACGTTATTGAAAGTTTCAGAAGATTAGCTGAAACTGGCTGTGTTGAGTTTTTATCAGAAACTTATACACATTCATTATCAGCATTAAAAAGCAAGGATGAATTTACAACTCAAGTTAATTCACATAAACAAAAAATTGAAAGTCTTTTTGGTTTAACACCTAAAACATTCAGAAACACAGAATTAATCTATTCAGATAGTATTGGCGAGATGGTTGCCGACATGGGATTTCAAACCATGCTTACGGAAGGTGCAAAGCATATTTTAGGTTGGAAAAGTCCTAACTTCATGTATTGCAATGCTATTAATCCAAAATTGAAATTACTATTAAAAAATTTCCAACTAAGTGATGATATTGCTTTTAGATTCTCACAACAAAGTTGGGAAAGCTGGCCACTTACAACTGAAAAGTTTGTTGATTGGATAAATGCTACAGATCCTCAACAACAAGTTATTAATCTATTTATGGATTATGAAACATTTGGAGAACATCAATGGCAGGAAACTGGAATATTTGAATTTATGAGAGCTTTGCCAGGTAGAGTATTTTCTAATTCAAATTTTACATTCAACACTCCTTCCGAATTATCTGCTGCATTACAACCAGTTGCAGCAATTCATGTTCCTCATCCAATTTCATGGGCTGACGAAGAAAGGGATTTAACAGCTTGGTTAGGTAATGATTTGCAAGATGAAGCTTTTGATGCTATTTATGAAATTGAACATAAAGTTAAAGCGATTGATAATTTTAATCTGATTGCTGAATGGAGGTATTTGCAAACCTCAGATCATTTCTATTATATGTGTACAAAATGGTTTTCTGATGGTGATGTTCATAAATATTTTAATCCCTATGGTACTCCTTATGAAGCATTTATTAATTATATGAACGTAATTTCGGATTTTACAATCAGGGTTGATGATTTATATAATAACATAAAAACAACAAAAGTAAAAGCTAAAACACAAGACTTAGAAATTTCTGGAATAGTAGAAAATGAAAAATCTATTTCATCAATTAAAGAAAAATCTATTGTTAATGCTAAAATAAAAACCAGCACAATCAGTTTAAATACTATTTCTCAATTACATGATAATGAAATAAAAAAAATAGTTAAATCTGTAGGTTTTGATACAATTGTTATTTCACTAAAAGGAGCTAAAAAAGAACTCAAAAATAAAATAATCAATACGTTATCACTTCCTTTACAAAATAAATTTTTAAATTATAACTTTGATTCCATACAAAAAAGTGATATTGAAAAGGCAAAAAAAATCATAATCAATGAATTGAAAAAAAACTATCAGAAATGATCTAATTCATTATAATCTTGATTAATATCATATTAATTTTCAAATAATGAAAATCACAAAAGCAAATTCAATACTTATTGCTACTATTGTCTTTTTCCTGATAATTATTATTTATTTGTCGTATATTAAATTTACAAAATATAAAGCAAACATAATCAATAATATCAATAAAGAATTATATATTGCAGCAATAAGTATTCCTTATGTATTAAATGAAGGTTTTCATCAAAGAGCAATTGATAAAAACACGATAAGCAAAGAGGAAGATTCTTTAAATATTAAAAATTTATCTGAATTAAATGATAAAATCGGATTAAAATATCTATATACTGTAATTCAGAAAAATGGAAATTATTATTTAACTTCATCAAGTGCAACAAAAGATGAAATATTAGAAAACAAACAAGTTAAATATTTCACACTATATGAGGATGCAAATGAAATATTAAAAAACTCATTTAATATTAATCAAGCTGTATTTTTTTCAAATTCAGACAGATGGGGAAATTATAGATCAGTAGCAATACCGATTACTACTAAAAATGGAAATAAATATCTTGCATGTGCAGATATTGATGTAAATTATGTAAAACAACTTCTTAAAATAAATATCATTGATTTTCTGATTGATATTTCTATTTTAACTACTTTTATACTCTTAACATTTACTCTTTACTATAAAAATAATAAAAAGAATACAAAAAATCTTCAAAATGAGATTAAGATTAGAATAAAAGCAGAAAATGATTTACAAAAAAGCTATATAAATCTTGAAAAAATAATTGAAGACAAAACATTTTATTTAAAACAATCAGAAAAAAATTTTCAAACAATTTTCAATATTATTGATGATTTAGTATTTGTAATTGATGATAAAGGTAAAATTATAAATATTAACCAAACAGCTATTGATAAACTTAAATTTAATAAAAATGAAATTATTGGAAGTTTTATTACAGATTTTCAATCAGAACACTTTTCTATTGATTTTTTAAATCTATTAGAAAACATTGATAATCACAAAAATGAACTTTTATCTTTCCCTTTTTTAACTCAACAAAACGAATTGCTTTACCTTGAAGCAAAATTAATTAAGGGAATATGGGATGACGATGAAGTATTTTTTTTCATTGCAAAAGATGTTTCGGATATTAAAATTTCAGAAGAAAAATTTTCAACAGCTTTTGAAGCTAATCCATCGGCAATGGCTATCAGTGATATTGAACAAAGTTTTCTTATTGACGTTAATGAATCTTTTGTGAAAATTTTTGGATATTCTCAAATCGATGTTGTAGGAAAATCAATAGATGATCTTGATATACTTGCTAATGCCGAACAAAGACATTTTATTAAAGAATTAATTAATGAAAAAGGAACGGTAAAAAATTATGAAATTGATGTAAAACATAAGAGTGGTAAAATAATCAGAGGTATATTTTTTGCAGATATAATAATTATTCAAGGTCGAAAATGCTTATTAATGGTATTAAATGATATTACTGAACGAAAAATAGCTGAGGAATTATTAAAGCAAAAAATAATAGAAATGAATGCTTTATTATCATCTGTTCCTGCGTTTATCTATTTTAAAAACACTGACTTAAAATATATTACCTGCAATACTGCTTATGCTGAAATGCTCAATATTTCAATTGATAAAATAATCGGAAAATCTGATTATGACTTTTTTGAAGAAAAAATAGCAGAAAAAAGAAGTTTAATAGAATCCAATTTAATAATTAATGACAAACCTCTCCCAAATAATGAAGAATATATCGAATGTTTAAATGGTAAAAATTATTGGACTCTCACAAATAGAGTTGTTTATCATAATCAGGAAGGAAAAGTATCTGGATTGGTTGTTACAATCTTAGATATTTCAAAAATGAAAAAAGCCGAAATAGAATTATCTGTTTTTTCTGAAGAATTAAAAAGATCTAATCGTGAACTTGAGCAATTTGCATATATTGCATCACATGATTTACAAGAACCACTTAGAAAAATAATTGCTTTTGGTGATAGATTGAAAATTAAATATTCTTCATTACTAAATGAAACTGGAGTTGATTTTATTGAAAGAATGAGCTCTTCAGCATTCAGAATGCAAAAAATGATTAATGATTTACTCACATTTTCAAGAATTTCAACTAAAACTAACCCATTTATTGAAACAGATTTAAACCTTATTATCAGTGAAGTAATCTCAGATTTAGAAATTGCTATTGAAAAAACACATGCCATTATAAAAGTTGAACAATTTCCGCTCATTGAAGCAGACCCAACTCAATTAACACAACTTTTTAACAATATTATTGGTAATGCATTAAAATATTATAAAAAAGAAAGTTATCCTGATATTTCAATCACATTTGAACAAACCACAAGCAACAAAATTATTATAAAAATAAAAGATAATGGTATTGGGTTTGAAAACCAATATGTTGAACATATTTTCAAACCCTTCATTCGATTGCATGGCAGAAGTGAATATGAAGGAAATGGAATAGGATTAGCAATTTGCAAAAAAATTGTTGAAAGACATAAAGGAAATATTAATGCCAAAGGATCTTCAGGAGAAGGAAGTGTTTTTATTGTAGAATTACCTATAAAACAATCAATTAATAATTAAAAATTTTTAGCATGAAAAAATTATTTATTTTAACTTTTGTATCAATTGCAATTTTGTCTTTAAATGTCAAATCACAAACAGATACGACACAAACAACTGAAAATAGTTCAATTTCAGTAAATGTTGATTTTATGAACAGGTATATTTGGAGAGCTATTGACTTTGGCAATACACCAAGTATTCAACCTTCATTTACATATAGTTATAAAAATTTCAGTATAGGGTCATGGGCATCTACCAGTACGACCGGTGATTTTGCTGAAATTGATTTATTTGCAAGTTATTCTATTGGAAATTTCACATTACTACTTACAGATTTCTTTTATCCTTATGATTCATTAACAAATAATAACAGTTATTTTAATTTTAAAAATTCCAGTACAGCTCACACAATTGAAGCTGGAATAAAATATGTAAACCAGAAAATTCCAGTTTCTTTAGGAATTTATTCTTTTGTTTATGGATTTGATCCTAAACCAAATTCTACAGATAAATATTATTCAACTTATATTGAACTAGGATATTCATTTTCATTAAAAGATGTTGATTGCGAAATTGTTGGAGGATTTACTCCAATTGAAAGCTATTATGCTGAAAAATTTAATCTTGTAAATATTGGTTTTACTGCAAAGAAAAATATTCAAATTACACCTACTTTTAATTTACCTTTGAAAGCTTCTTTTATTACAAATCCAATCAATGAAAATGTATATTTCACTTTTGGATTTTCATTATAGAAAAAATGAATTGTATCTTGTTTAGTAATAACTTATAAATGATAATACAAATGAAAAAAATATTTTTAAATTTATCAATAATATTTTCAATTCTGATTATATCATGTAACCAATCTGGATTTTCAGAAAAAGAAAAAGAGGAAAATTTTTCAAAATTGAATGAATTAGCTTATAAAATTGATAATGATTTTATTCCAATAAGGAATGAAGTTTCTAAATTAGCTGATTTTATCGGATATTTGTATGAAAATCAAGATAAAAACAATTGTAACGATAAGAAAATATATGCGATTTCAAAAGATGGTGTAATGTATAAAACTAAAGATGATGGCAAATCAGCTGTTTTTGTTTCAGGTTATACACCAATAAATGAAGAAATAATGAAAATTGTTTGTTTCACAGAACCTTTAGATACTTTTTTTATCCGTTCAATCAAAGAAATTCCTGCAATTGTGCAATTATATTATAATGATAAATATGCATATAACAGAATTTATCCTTTTTTTGATGTTTTAACACAGTATGAACCAAAAATGAACATACCTGAATTTAATTTTTATTATTTAGCAGATTCTGTTCATAATCCAGAAAAAAAGGCAGTATGGGTTAATGAACCATATATTGATCCAGCCGGAAGAGGCTGGATGGTATCAGCAATTGCACCTGTTTACTATAAAAATGAATTAGTTGGTGTACCGGGAATTGATGTTACTATAAACAATGTAACTGATAAATATTTCAAATCAGATAATCAGGATATATTGATTATTGACGCTTCAGGAGTGATTGTAAGTGCAAATGAGCAAATCATAAATTTATTAAATTTACCTCCTTTGAAGAATCATAAATATTTTGAAACAATAAAACAGGATACTTACAAAAAAGAAGATTTTAATCTTTTGAAAAATAAAAATAAAAACATTAGAACAGCTTTTGAACAAATTATTAATAACAATTCAAAATTTGAACAAATTCAAATTGATGACAAAAATTATATAATTTATGTTTCAATATTGAAAGAACTGAAATGGTATATCATAAAAATGACTGAATAATTAAATGAAATTTTACAAGAATATTATATTTTTTATAACTGTAATTACATTAATTGTTATTGCATTAAATGTGTTTTTCTACACAAGTTTTTACAATCAACAATTAAAAACTCATGGATTAATACTATCAAGACAAGTTAAATACACAGGAAATCAAGTTGAAGATAATATTAATAATTTAAAAAATGATTTGAATTTTTATTTTAATAAATATGATTTTTACCAACTATTTAATGATAAAAATTTACAAAGTGAACCAATTAGAAAAATCCGGCAATTCTTTATTAAATATAACGATTTAATTTCATCAATAGAAATAACTGATAAAAAAGGAAATACATTTATTTTTGATGGAAATACAGAAAATTATTTCAATAAAACATATTTAGAGAATTTAAAAAATAAATTTTTATTAAAAAATGCAGTTAATTATGATTCAACAAAAAATCTTATTTACACATCCATCTTAAAAGATGGAAATGATGTAATCGCAAATATAAAAGTAAAAGTTGAATTAATAACATATTTTGAAATCCTTTTCAAGCAATACCATGTTAATCATCAATATTTTCAATCATTAGTTAATAATGAAGGAGAAGTAATATTCCAGAATTTAACAACTAGTATTATTTTTTATAGAGACAAATTATTAATTAAAAAATCTATAAATGAAAATTTTGAAGATTTAATAAATCAAAATGTTAGTTATAACAATAATAAAGAAGATATTATATCTGGTATATATCCTATAAATATTTTTGGATATAAATTTGGATTAATTTTTTCTGAAAAAAAATCATCTATTTATGATATTGTCCTTAGAAAAACAGGATTAATAAGCTTTTTTACAATTCTTACTTTTATTGTAATATTAATAATTTTCCAAAACCTTGTTAAAACACTAAAACAAAATGAAATAGTATTAAAACAAAGAAATCTGGATTTAGAACAATTAACTTTTAGTGCATCACATCATTTACAAGAACCACTAAGAAAAACCTTTATTTTCTCTGACCGTTTATCTTCAAAATTAAATGTTGAAACTAATAAA
Source organism: uncultured Bacteroidales bacterium (assembly GCA_903936865.1). Taxonomy (GTDB): domain Bacteria; phylum Bacteroidota; class Bacteroidia; order Bacteroidales; family JACABE01; genus JACABE01. The sequence continues at coordinate 7,059 of CAIZXK010000308.1, forward strand.
CAAGAACTCGAAATTCTGAGAAAAATTCAAGGCTTCTCCCATAATATGCGTCAAATGCTTAATAGTTTGCTTTTTTATTCTGAAATAAATTTAAAAGGAAATAAATTTGAAATAATCAATTTAAATAATGTTATACAGTCTATTATTAAAGAAAAATCAACCTATTTAAGTGAAGAAAATATTATTATAAGCAACTTACCAGAAATAACAGGTGATATTAAACAAATTAAAATTTTGTTTACACAAATTATAGATAACTGTATTAATTTTGCAAAGAAAGATAACATTTTGAAGATTGAAATTTTTCAAGGAGAAAAAAACAAAAACTATCATTTAATTAAGATAAAAGATAATGGCGTTGGATTTGATAAAAAGTATAATGAACTGATTTTTCAACCATTTCAGCAACTAACTCCAGTAGAAGGGAGTAATAGAAACGGAATTGGATTAACATTGGCAAGCAAAATAATTGAAAAACATAAAGGGAAAATTTATGCAGAAGGTAACCTTAATGAAGGCTGCATAATTACAATTGAATTTTTAAAAAAACTAAAAAATGGATAAAGAAATTAAACCTATTATTATTCTGATGGCAGAAGATGATCCGGATGATCGATATCTGGCAAGAGAAGCTTTAGCAGAGAGCAGAATTGCAAATGAATTATATTTTGTTGAAGATGGTGTTGAATTATTAGATTATCTTAATAGAAAAGGTAAGTTTTCTGATCCTTTAACATCACCAAAACCAGGTATTATTTTATTAGATTTAAATATGCCAAAAAAAGATGGACGAGAAGCACTGAAAGAAATTAAGGAAAATCCTGATTTAAAACGAATTCCAATTATTATTCTTACTACTTCCAATGCTGAGGAGGATGTATTAAAAACATATAATTTAGGAGCAAACTCATTTATTACTAAACCTGTTACTTTTAATGGTTTAGTTAATGTAATAAAAGTTTTGGAAAATTATTGGTTTGAAATAGTTCGTTTACCAAATACATATTGATATGAAAACCCAAAATATTTCAATAAAGATACTATTAGTTGAAGATGATGAAGAAGACTTCATTATCACCCGAGATATATTACATGATATTCATAATGTTGATTATACTTTAGATTGGGCATCTTCAATAGAAACAGCTATTAATAAAATTGAAATAAATAAATATGATTTATTTTTGGTTGACTATATGCTTGGAACAAGAAATGGTTTTGATTTTATTGATAAAGTGTCAGAAATGGGAGTAAATATACCCTCTATTTTATTAACAGGAATGGATAATTATGAAACTGATAAAAAAGCACTTGAACATGGTGTAGCTGATTATTTAGTAAAAAACGATATAAATTCATCTCTACTAAACAGATCTATCAGATATGCAATAGAAAGAAAACGAATTGAAGCCTCTCTAAAAGAAAGGGAAGAAAGATTCAGGAGTCTTTTTGAAGGTGCTCCAGATGCCATATTACTTGCTAATGTAGAAACGGGTAATATTATTGATGCAAATCCTGCTGCAATATATTTATTGGGTCGTAAAAAAGAGGAATTGGTCGGAATACATTATTCAAAAATACAATCAAATGATAATAATAAATTTGGAGAACTTTCTTTTATTGAATTATTTGATAAACTTTCAAATTCAAATCAACCTATTAAAATAGAATCTTTGTTGGTAAATGACAAAGGAGAAGATATACCGGTAGAAATAACCTCAAGTTTGATTAATATTGAAGGAGGAACTGCTATTCAGGCTATTATAAGAGATATTACAGAACGTAAAAAATTCGAGAAAGAATTAATTAAAGCAAAAGATATTGCCGAATCTGCTACAAAATCAAAAAGCAGATTTCTTGCAAATATGAGCCATGAAATAAGAACTCCCATGAATGGAATTATAGGAATGGCCAATATATTAAAAACCACAAAATTAAACGATGAACAGAAAGAACATTTAAGTTTAATTAGTATTTCAGCAAATAATCTTCTTGCTATTATTAATGACATTTTAGATTTATCGAAAATTGAATCAGATCAATTATCAATGGAAAATATTGATTTTGATTTAATAGAAAACATAAATGACATTATTAAAATATTACAGATAAAAACAAACGAAAAAGATATTGACCTAAGTGTAAATTATGATGTTAAAACACCTAAATATGTGAAAGGTGATCCAATCCGCCTAAATCAAATAATATTAAACTTAGTAAATAATGCAATTAAATTTACTGAAAAAGGTGGTGTTGAAGTGATTATATCATTAATAGAAGAAAAAAACGAGAAAATTAAATTGCATTTCAAAGTTATCGACACAGGAATGGGTATTTCTAAAGAAGGACAAAAAAAATTATTCAAAGAATTTTCTCAGGTTTATTCTTATACAACAAGAAAACATGGTGGTACTGGTTTAGGATTAGCTATTTCAAAAAAGCTTTCAGAAAAAATGAATGGTGAAATTGGTGTGGAAAGTGAATTGGGAAAAGGTTCTACATTTTGGTTTACAGTTGAATTAGGAAAAGGAAGTTCTCCTGAAAAAATTGAAAATGAAATTACTGATTTACAGTTTTATGAAATAGGTCAATCTTTAAATATTTTATTGGCTGAAGATAATATTATTAATCAAAAAGTTGCTAGAATGACTCTTGAAAAAATGGGTCACAAGGTTGATATTGCAGAAAATGGTGAAGTTGCTGTTGAAAAATATTTAGCAAATGAATATGATTTGATATTAATGGACATTCAAATGCCAATAATGAATGGTATTGACGCAACCCGACAAATTAGAAAAATTGAAGAAGCAATAAATAAATCAAAAGGAATACGAATAGTTGCTATGACGGCAAATGTTATGAAACAAGACAAAGAAGAATATCTTGCTTCAGGAATGGATGACTTTGTATCGAAACCATTCAAAATAAATGAATTGGCTAATATTTTAGGAAAAATAAACAAAAAATAAAAAATGATAGAGAAAGAGCTAAAACCAGACTACATATTTGAAACCAGTTGGGAAGTTTGTAATAAGATCGGAGGAATTTATACCGTAATTTCAACTAAAGCTAAAAGTGTAGTTAAAGAATATAGAGATAATTACATTTTAATAGGTCCGGATGTTTGGAAAGAAACTACTCCAAATCCTGAGTTTATTGAAGATAAATTTCTATATAAATCATGGAGAGAAGAAGCTGAAGCTAATGGTTTGAGATTCAGAATCGGGAGATGGAATATTTCAGGTAATCCAATAGCTATATTGGTAGATTTTACACCTTATTTTGCTGAGAAGGATAAAGTTTTTGCTTCATTTTGGGAACATTATAAATTAGATTCTCTTTCAGGACAATGGGATTACGTGGAACCAGCCTTATTTGGATATGCAGCAGCAAAGGTTATTGAAAGTTTTTATGATTATAATTTAACTGCTTTCGACAAAATAATAGCCCATTTTCATGAATGGATGACTGGTACCGGAATCTTGTATCTTAAGAAATCGGTTCCACAAATAGGAACTGTTTTTACAACACATGCTACAGTTTTAGGAAGATGTATTGCAAGTAATAATTTGCCACTTTACAATAATTTAAGTAATTATAATTCCGAAATTATATCCAAAGAATTTGGTGTTATTTCAAAATATTCACTCGAAAAATTATCAGCAATCGAAGTTGATGGATTTACAACTGTTAGTGAAATTACAAATAATGAATGTAAGCAATTTTTTGGCAAAGCTGTTGATTTTGTTACACCAAATGGATTTGAAGATTCATTTGTACCAACAAAACAAAATTTCAACAAAAAAAGAACAGATGCCCGAAAGAAAATAATTCAGGTTTTTAGTTCCCTGATCAATCAACCTCTGGCAGAAGATAGTATGATGATTATCAATTCCGGAAGATATGAATTTAAAAATAAAGGTATTGATTTGTTTATTGATGCCATGGGCGAACTTAACAAACGCAAGGATCTTGAAAAAAATATAATTGCTGTAATTGCTGTTCCAGCTCATCAGGTTGGTCCAAAATTTAAACTTTTAGAAAGAATGAAAAGTCCAGATTTTGGAAATCCTCTTTTATCAAAACACACAACGCATCGATTATATGATCCTAATAATGATCCTATTATAAAGCATATTTTAAAAAATAACCTATTAAATACTCCCGATGATAAAGTGAAGATATTCTTTGTTCCAGCTTATCTAAATGGAAATGATGGTATTTTTAATATGGAGTATTACGATTTTCTAATCGGATTCGACGGTTCTGTATTCCCATCTTACTATGAACCATGGGGTTACACCCCAATGGAAAGTCTTGCTTTTCATATTCCTACTATTACTACAACGTTAGCAGGTTTCGGATTATGGATAAAAAAAGACCATAATATTACTGGAAATTGTATCAATGTTATTGAGCGTAATGATAATAACGAGGCAGAGGTTATTAATCAAATTATTGATACCATTTCTACTTGTTTGATAAAAAATGATGATGAAATTATAAAAATCAGAAAGCAATCGTTTGATATTTCAAGAAGTGCCTTGTGGGAAAATTTAATCCAACATTACTATGATACTTATGCTCTGGCATTAACTAAAGCTAAATCAAGATCAGAATTATATATTACCAAACATCAGAAAGAGTTTGTTCAATCTGTTCAGAAAATTAAAGAAACAAAACCTGATTGGAAAAAAATTCTGATAAAACCAAGTATTCCTCAAGCGTTGGAAAGTTTGCAGAAATTGTCGAGAAATCTTTGGTGGACGTGGAATTATGAAGCCTCAGAGTTATTCGAAATGATTGACAATCAACTATGGGTAAAGCTAAAATATAATCCAATTGCTCTTATAGAAGCTTTATCGATGGAGGCAATGAGAAATCTTGAGAAAAATGAAAAATTCTTAGCTAAACTCAAAAAAGTTTCCAATCAGTTTGATAGTTACATGGCTCATGCAACTGAAAAATCAAAACATCAAATTGCATATTTCAGTATGGAATTTGGATTGCATGATACCTTGAAAATATTTTCAGGTGGCTTGGGAATGCTGGCAGGAGATTATTTAAAAGAAGCCAGCGACTGCAATGTAAATATGGTTGGTGTTGGTTTACTATATAGATATGGCTATTTCCAGCAAAACATAGCCATTTCCGGAGATCAGATTGCAACTTATACTCCTCAGAAATTCACACAATTACCGTTGATTCCTGTAAGAGATGCTAATGGTGAATGGTTAAAAATAAAATTTGGGGTTCCCGGAAGACAATTATTTGCTAAAGTATGGCGTGTTGATGTTGGTAGAGTTCCATTGTATTTACTTGATACTGATATAGAAGAAAATTCAGAAATAGATCGTTCTGTTACTCATCGTTTGTATGGAGGCGATTGGGAGAACAGACTAAAACAAGAGCTTTTATTAGGTATCGGTGGCATTAAAATGCTTGATGCAATTGGTATAAATCCTGAAATTTATCATTGCAATGAAGGTCATGCAGCTTTTATTACACTTGAAAGAATGGTAAAATATATTCAGAATGATAAACTGGCTTTTGAAGAAGCTGTTGAAGTTGTCAGAGCCTCTACCCTATTCACAACCCATACACCAGTTCCGGCCGGACATGACACTTTCAGTGAAGACCTTATGCGTATTTATTTGCCTCATTTTGCTGAACAAATGAATATTTCATGGGAACAGTTTATGAATCTTGGACGTTTTGTTGATAATGATTTAAATGAAAAATTTTCGATGAGTGTGCTTGCTTTCAAACTTTCGCAGGAAGTTAATGGCGTAAGTAAAATTCATGGAAAAGTCTCGCAGGAAATGTTCAGTAAACTATATCCAGGCTATTTCCCTGATGAATTGCATATTGGCTATGTTACCAATGGAGTTCATTACCCTACGTGGACTTCTAAATCGTGGCAACAACTCTATAAAAAAGAATTTGGTGAAGACTTTCTTAGTGATCAATCAAACGGAGAATTCTGGAAAAAAATAATGGATGTTCCTAATGAAACCGTTTGGAATATGCGTTTGAAACAAAAACAACAACTTATTGATTATCTTAGATTTCGATTAACTGACGATATGACCCGTCGAAACGATAATCCAAAACTGATTTTTAAGCTGATGGATGCTTTCAATCCAAATGCATTAACAATTGGCTTTGCCAGAAGGTTTGCTACTTACAAACGTGCTCATCTGCTTTTTACAAATCTCGAAAGATTATCTGCATTAGTAAACAATACCAAAATGCCTGTACAATTTGTTTTTGCTGGCAAAGCACATCCAAATGATAAAGCAGGTCAGGATTTAATAAAACGTATTCTGGAAATTTCAAGAATGCCTGAGTTTATTGGGAAGATCACTTTTGTTGAAAATTACGACATAGAACTGGCTAAGTTCCTGATACGTGGAGTTGATATTTGGTTAAATACACCTACCCGTCCGTTGGAAGCTTCGGGTACGAGTGGCGAAAAAGCTGTGATGAACGGAGTTGTGAATTTTAGCGTTTTAGATGGTTGGTGGGCTGAAGGTTATAAACCAGATGCAGGCTGGGCTCTAAAAGAAGAACAGACTTATGAAAATCAGGATTTCCAGAATGAACTTGATGCAGAAACAATTTATTCTACTTTTGAAGATGAAATTATTCCTGCTTATTATGATAAAGATTCTGCAGGAATTCCTGTAAAATGGATAGGTTATGTTAAAAATACCATTGCTAAAATTGCACCTGAGTTTACTATGAAACGTCAATTGGACGACTATTATAAAAAATTCTATAATAAAATGTTTGTTCGTTCAACTATGATTACAGATGACAATTATTTGCTTGCACGTAATATTTCTGCATGGAAACGCAAAGTAATCCGTGGATGGGACAGTATCGAAATTGTTAAGGTTAATTTGCCTGATTCTACATTGAAACCACTGTCGTTAGGCGAAAATTTCATTGCCGAAATTGTATTGAACTTAAATGAATTATCTAATGTTGAAGTGGGTATAGAAGTATTGTTTGGGCAAAAAGTTAATGACGAAGTTAAAAAGCCTTTATTTGTTGTGGAAATGACTGCTGAAAAATCTGAAAAAGGAATTCTGGTTTTTAAATGCAGTATTCCTTCAAATTCTGCAGGAGTTTATGACTATGCGTTCAGGATGTTTCCTAAACATAAGGATTTACCACATCGTCAGGATTTTAATCTGGTGAAATGGATTTAAAGTATTTTTAAAACTATGAATTATATATAGATAGAAAATATCATAAACCGTCGGGGTTTTCCAAATATCTCGACGGTTTTATTTTTTTATTGAATTTTAATATTTTAAAATGATTGGTTGGGAGCTTATTCTTACATTTAAAGCTGAAAAAGCATATCTGATACCGGATAAAGAGCTGGATTTAAGAAATCTGGATTTGCCTGATATTATTCATTCGTTTTCTAAAAAGGTTTCATGGCTTGTTAAAGTTATTAAGTATAATCCTGATCAGAAATTGCTTTTTGTTGAAGTTTTAAATTACTTTGATTCTGAATTCGAGTTTACCGACTTTCAGTTAATAAATCATGAAATATTTGAAAACATTGATTTTATTAATTTCAGAACCATCAATACATCTAAATTATTACAATTTATTGATACCGAAAAATCTAATATCCGGGACGAAGAACCTGATTTGTTTGCTTCTGATGATTTCAATTATACAAACAACCCAGAAAGTATCATAAAAGGTAATTCTGAAAAACCTGCCTCTAAAGATATTGTTTTTGAGCTTAATGATTCATTTTCGGTTGCCATTAAAGACATTAAGTTTGGTTTTGGATGCGTAAGTTTCATTAAAAAAATAAATGGATTTCATGATTCAATAAACTTTTCGATTATAAATTATGATATTAGGGAGGAATTTGATGCTGTTAAAAATTATTTTGCAAATATACTGAAAACGAAACGTATAAATGTTGAAGTTATCGTTAAAATAACCAATGGCGAAATCAGCGAGTGTAAGGCTTATTCCCCTGAAATTGCAAAGATTAACAATAAGCTAATTGATTCTGTAAAATTTGAATTTGTGGGTAATTTTCTGAAAAAAAGAAAGAATTTCGATATCGACAAGTCCTTGTTTACAATGGATGAAGCTTTTGCAATGTTCAATAATGAAAAACTGAATTCCAATGTTTTTTATAATTCCGACAAAGATTTATTTGACGATATACTTCATATTTCCAACACGAAACATTATAAACATCTACGGTTTTTGTCGAGCAAACATGCTTATCATATTATGAAACTACGGTTTGTATTGAAACCATTTTCATTTATATTTTTGATAGAAGGCGAAAAAATGTATCACATCATCTGGGAAACATTGGATACCGAAGAAGCCACCTATATCTGGCATATAGAGAAAAACAAGGAACTACTTAAATTGAAACTCAACAAGATTGAGGATATTTTAAATATCATAAAAGCTCAGGGCAAAATTGCTTATATCAATACTCACGACGAAAACTACCACCGTATCTATCATGATTATTCCGACTTTATTGATGGATTTGTAAAATGGAAATCAGAACTTGAATCCAATATTAACTAAACTGTAATTTCGTTTTTATAACGGATAACCCATCATTAACTTAAAGTATATTGAGTTTAAAACGTTACAATGCTTATTTTTCTAAAGTAAATTGTTTCTATAAGACGAGAGATTGTTTCTACCAGATGGAAAATCGTTTCTATAAGGCGGAAAATTATTTCTACCTAACGGGAGATCGTTTCTACAAGACGGGAAGTAGTTTCTACTAAACGGGAGATCGATTCTACTAGACGGGAGATCGTTTCTAGCAAACGGGAGGTCATTTCTAGCAGACGGGAGATCATTTCTAGCAGACGGGAGATCATTTCTAGCAGACGGGAGATCATTTCTAACAGACGGGAGGTCATTTCTACCAGGCGGGAGGTCATTTCCAGCATGATGGAAATCAATAATACTTCATTAATGAAAAATTTATCCATTATACAATAGATATATGAATAGACTATTCAGAAAAATAAGCTAAGGACTCAATAATAAATTCAGTGAAATGGAAAGAGCTTTAAGGAGGTTAATCGAAAGTAATTTCACCAACCTTATTCATTAGCTGCAATATTTTTTGCTGCTTTCTTTTAATGTATTTTGTGGGTTCATTAGGATGCCATTTTCTTGGATTCGGCAAAACTGCAGCAATAAGAGCTGCTTCTTTTCGGTTTAAATCTTTGGCTGATTTATTAAAATAAGTTTGGGCTGCCATTTCAGCACCATATATTCCATCCCCCATTTCAATAATATTAAGATATACTTCCATAATACGCTTTTTGCTCCAACAAACCTCAATCATACCGGTAAAATATACTTCAAAACCTTTACGAACCCAGGTTCTGTCGGGCCAAAGAAACACATTTTTGGCAGTTTGTTGCGAAATGGTGCTGGCACCTCTCATTTTCCCACCTTTCTTATTCAACTCTTTAGCCTTACGAATGGCATCAAAATCAAAACCTAAATGCTCCTTAAAATTATTATCTTCCGAAGCCACTACAGCCTGAACCAAAAAAGGGGAAATAGAATCCAAAGGCAACCATTCTTTTTTCATCATAACTTTTTCGCCTGAAAACAATTTTTCAGTACTTCTTATCAGCATCAAGGGAGAAGCCGGAGGATTAATGAATATGTAAGCTAAAGTAGCCAAAATGGTTGATGCAAAAAAGAATATCGCCACTCTCTTAAAAAAGATAAAAACAGAACTGAAAGAAAATTTTTGCTTTGCCATAATTTCAAATTGAAGGGCAAAATTAAAAATATTTCATCATCTTTAAAAATGTATTACAGAATTAACCCTAAATTTTCACTTTTAAATTCATCAATGATTAATTAAGTTGAATTTAACTATTTATAAAATTGCATATATTTGGTTAATGTTTTACTTTTGCAATCAAATTATACGGTGCATGGAAAAGTATTTTGAAAAGTTTAGAAAACTAACTATTGGTAATGAGTTGGAATTTGAAACACCTTATGGATTAAAAAAAATGATTTATGCCGATTGGATTGCCAGTGGCAGATTATATGCTCCCATCGAAAAAAAAATGGCAGATGAAATTGGTCCCTTTGTAGGAAATACACACACAGAAACCAGCGAAGCCGGCACCATGATGACCAAAGCTTACCATCTTGCTCATAAAAAGATTAAACAACATGTAAATGCAGGACCAAATGATGTTATCATCACATTTGGTTCGGGAATGACAGCCGTAATAAACAAATTGCAAAGAATATTAGGTCTTAAATTTTGCGGAAATCTGAGTGGAAAACCCTGCCTTAGGGATTCGGAACGACCCGTGGTTTTTATTACCCACATGGAGCATCATTCTAATCATACTTCATGGTTCGAAACCGCTGCTGATGTAGTTCTGCTTAATCCTACCAAAGAGTTGCTTATCGATTTGAAAGATTTAAAAACCCAACTTGAGAAATATAAAGATAGAAGATTTAAAATAGGTTCATTTACAGCTTGTTCAAATGTTACTGGTGTTTCTACACCCTATCATCAAATGGCGAAACTAATGCATGCGTATGGTGGTGTTTGCTTTATCGACTTTGCTGCTTCAGCACCCTATCTGGAAATGAACATGCACCCCGAAGATCCACTGGAAAAACTGGATGCAGTTATGTTTTCTCCTCATAAGTTTTTGGGCGGACCCAGTACAAGTGGTGTATTGGTTTTTGATTCTTCTTTATATCACAATCAAACCCCCGATCAGCCTGGCGGAGGAACCGTTGACTGGACAAATGCCTGGGGAGAATATAAATACGTGGACGATATTGAAATACGTGAAGACGGAGGAACTCCAGGCTTTCTTCAAGCTATCAGAATTGCACTGAGTATTGAATTAAAAAACCAGATGGGTGTTGCAAATATAAAAAAGCGCGAAGAGGAATTGGTGAAAATTGCTTTCGATGAATTAACACAAATACCCAAACTACATATATTGGCTGATAATGTTAAACACCGCTTGGGAATTATGTCATTTTATATCGAGGATATACACTTTAATCTAATTGTAAAGCTATTAAATGATAGGTTCGGAGTTCAGGTTAGAGGAGGTTGTGCTTGTGCCGGAACCTATGGTCATTTTTTACTTGATGTATCTCATGAGAAATCAAACCAAATCACCAATCTTATCAATTTAGGCGATTTATCCCAAAAACCAGGTTGGATTAGAATTTCACTACATCCAACAATGACAAACAAAGAACTTTATACAATTACCGATGCAATAAAGCAAATTTCCGAAAATCATGAGGAATGGGCAAAAGATTATGAGTATAATAAGCATACAAACGAATTTCAACATAAATCAACTTCAACCTTACATGATGATAGATTAAAACAATGGTTTAATTTATAAACAATAATAATAAATTTAGTTTCATGCAACAAGAAAACTTAAAAAAGATTTTAGGACTATCCTCATTAGTTGGAAATACACCAATTCTTGCCATTAAATTCAGATACAAAGGTGAAGAAAGAATTATCTACACCAAATCTGAAAATATGAATATGACAGGAAGTATAAAAGACAGAATGGCATATTACATTCTTAATCATGCTTATAGAAGCGGAAAACTGAAACCCGGAGATATGATTATAGAAGCAACGAGTGGTAATACCGGAATTTCTTTTTCAGCTATCGGAAGAGCCTTAGGTCATCCTGTTACAATCTTTATGCCCGATTGGATGAGTCAGGAAAGGATAAATCTGATAAAAAGTTTTGGTGCAAAAATTAATCTGGTAAGCAAAGAAGAAGGTGGTTTTTTGGGGAGTATCAAAATGAGTGAAGAACTTGCCGAACAAAACGAACATTCTTTTTTACCCAGACAATTTTCTAATTGTGATAATATTGAAGCACATTATACTACAACTGCTCCAGAAATATGGTGGCAAATGAAAATGCGTCATCTTAAAATAGATTCATTTGTTGCAGGTGTTGGAACAGGTGGTACTATTATGGGAGTTGGCAAATATTTAAAGGAAATGAATCCTGAAATAACAATTCATCCGCTGGAACCTTCAAATTCTCCAACATTAACAACAGGTTATAAAGTTGGGAAACACAGAATTCAAGGTATTTCTGATGAGTTTATTCCATCAATAGTTGAACTTGACAAACTCGATAGCATTGTAAGTGTTGATGATGGAGATGCAATAATTATGGCACAAATGCTGGCAAGCATGGGAATGGCAGTTGGAATTTCTTCAGGTGCTAATTTTCTGGGTGCATTAAAAATTCAAAATGAAATTGGTAAAGACAAAGTAGTTGTTACCGTTTTCCCCGACGACAATAAGAAATACTTAAGTACCGATCTTGCTAAATGTGAATCTATTAAAGCAAATTTTCTTTCATCGGATGTTGAATTGATTGAATTCAGAGCATATAAAAGAGTTTGCTTTACCTGTTGCGATCCATCAGATTGTGTTGAACATTCCTATCAATCTGATGATGAAAATGATAATTTTAAATTACCAAATTGTCCACGTCGCAAATAATCTATTGATAATATAATCAGATATTTTAAGTCTATTAGCTCAATATAGTAGGTTTTATCAAATTTACAACAAATAATTTATCGGAAAAATCCAATATTTCATCTTCGTTTATTGGATTTTTCTTATTTTTGGATATTCTAAAATTAATACCAAAATCAATAAATCAGGCATTATTAATTTTTGTGAAAAGTAATTAACAGGCTCCTTATTAATTTCTGTTTTTAAATCTGAAAAATTAATCTTTCTACTTCCTTCTCTTCCAATACTTCCTTTAATAAAAATAAATGAATTTAATTTATATATTGCTTATATTGATAGTGTATTCGACTTTTTTCCATACATTAATTTCTGTTGTGTTAGTCCAAATAAATTATCATTATTCGTATAATAACTGATAGCACCGGAAGCACGTAACTTGATTAAAAAGAATAGTTCATCAGTTGCTTTGTATTGTACACTTACTGAGAATGGCAAAGAAAGATTTAATTTCCAACTATTTGCAAATTCATATTTTAATCCAGCAACCGGCAAAGCAGATGTTGTACCAAACGAATACCGATAAGCTATGCCAAGATGATATGAAAATTTCTTATTTACTAATCTGTCAAACAATAATAATCCTGGAAATCGTGGAGTTGGATCAGAAATACTATACTCATCCTCAAAAAGGTTTGAACTGATTTTTGCAATCCATAAATTTTTATTTCCAGTAAAATAGATTCCTTTTAATCCAAAATTGATATTGTATAATGTATTTGATTTCTTTAAAAAATCTATACCATTAAAAATTAATGTATTATTATTATCAATACTAATATTATAAAAACCTGATTTATTTAACTTATTTACAAACAGCTTTGTAAATAAAGGAAAACTAAAACCTATCTCAAATTCATTTGAACTGAACTTTCCTATTGTGTCTTTAAAATTTTGATCTGGTATTGTCTTAAAATTTGTTTTAAGTACAAAAGAAGGAATATTAATATTTTGTGAATTACCTATTAAACAACAAAATAATAAAAATGAAAGAATTAAAAATCCACGTAAATGTTTAAACATGCATTAAAATTATATAAAATACTAAACAGGAAACATTGGATTATTCTAAAGTAAAAAAGTTTAAAAAAGCCACAATTAAAAAATTATATTTTCAAATAATACCTTAAATCCGCAAATAAAAAATTTATTGCCCGCGAATTACACGAATTATGCGAATTTTATAAAATAATTAAATGACAGTAAAAATCCATAACTATCATTTAATAAAGCACTAATAAAAATCGTGTAGATTTTTGGTAAGATAAAAGTAATAACTTGGACAATTCCTAAATTACAAGCAAAACAAAAAGGTAAAATTGTATTTACAGCAACCGTTGACTTTCCTTCGGGGGCAAATTGCCCTGCAACCGACGAAAATCTAATAAATAAATCTTGGATTCAAG
>CAIZXK010000309.1 GCA_903936865.1 uncultured Bacteroidales bacterium
ATCTCAATATGAAACATCGAAAGAGTCCCCGAAACCGAAATTAATGACCCTTCTAAAAGTCTTACCATGTCAGCCTTTACCTGAGGATGGCATCGTTTTGTTCCGTTTACTGGTATCAGTTTAGATCAGGGCCAAAAGGTATAGATGCGAATTAGAAAAAAGTTTGATTTTTTTTGATTTTTTTTTGAGGACCGACGAATGGTGGATCGTGTCGACTATGTTTATACGTGCTATTATATTGGCAGTGGCTACGGTTGATCGTGTGTTGATTGATCGTTCTTTAGTTGGGTATGCTTTTGTATTTGGCTTTAAGGGGATTCTGGCTGTTTATTATGGTTTTTAGGCAGTATTTGCCGGTAAGTACTTGGGGAGGTGGTCTTGTGGAGGTGAATTTTAGTCGCATATATTCTTTTTTTTTCTTTACCCTTCGGTTTATGGATTCCAATTTTGTTTTAGTCTTTTATCTAATACTTCGGGCAGATCTTAGGTGGCACTTTATAATCATTTTCCATTCTTTCATAACTTTTCTTTGAAACGGATTTAATAGTATTAGTCAAATCCATTTTGCTTAAATCAGCAAATTCCTTGTTCAACTCATATCCAATATACTTCCTTCCAAATAACAATGCAGCTTTTCCAACCGTACCGGAACCCGAAAAAGGATCGAGGACAACTTGTCCGGGCTTGGAAGTCATTAAAATTGGAATAACAGGTAAATATACTGGCATCAAGGCTGGATGGTCGACAGTTGGATCTAATTTTTTAAGGTCAATCTGCCTACCTCCTGCGGTAGGACCTTGAATGATATTTTTTATAGTTTGTTCATCCAGAAAGTCTTTCAAACCCATATAACCCTTATCTAAGAAGAAACCTCCAGCAACCCTTTCTTTTGTATTTGCGGTTCTATTTTTAGCCATTTTGACTAATTTTATTTCATCGCTCTCTTTCCACACTTTAAACTCTTCATAATAATATTTCTTGGGATTCTTAACCAAGTGAAAGACTTTTTCATAAGTTGTTGATAATCGTTTACTACCACCTTGGGGTCGAGATGAGGTTTTTTTCCAAATTATTTCATTGACATAAAACCATCCTTCTCTATCGCATAGTTCTAATAATAGCCTTGTAGGTATGAGATGATTTTTTCCTTTTCCATATGTATCTCCCATATTTAGAAAAAAGGAGCCCTCTGGATGCAAAACCCTCTTAACCTCTTTTAAGTGATTTGATAAGGCTAAAATGAAATCCTCTGGTTTTTTATCCAAGCCAAGTTCATTTTTATTTTCATACATTCTCATTTGCCAATAGGGAGGGCTTGTCAAAACAACTTGTACCGACTCGCTCGGCACGTCGCTCATGTCAGCAGAAGACTTGTTGTGAATTAAAAAATCCTCTAATTTTGGTTTAATAACGATATGCCTAATAGCTTCCCTTGCTTTTCTTGCTTTTTCGAACTGACGAACAAGTGTTTCGGCCCTAGAAACTTTCATAGTACCGGATAGAACTTCTTTGACTAGGCCAAGCTTCCGGACATCTTCTGACACTTTTTCCTTGTCTACGACATAAAATAATCGCCTCAGAATAGAGGGACTGTATTTGCCACCTAAAAGATAGGCAGCCCTATCAAATCTATCTACTCCTGTCTTTTTGAAACTCTTTTCTTCATCACTCAGCAAGTCTCTTCTCTTACCTTGATGCTTACCTATTAATCCCAATATAGTTTCTGCTTCTCTGAGAACTTGACGCCAGGTTTTAACTCTCTGCTGATTATGCAATACAATTCTTTCATACTCGTTTTCAAAATCCTCAACTATTGCATCTAATTCTCCAAGCCCGATTATTCGAGCAGCAAACCACCTCCTGACACCAGAAATAATCTGATTTTTCGAATTTATAATAATCGGTGCTGCTTGACCATCAATAAGCATGGAGTGGGCCAAGGCATCTAGATCATTTTTCTTTTGCTTTGGAACGCCATAAATTCTTATTGAGATGGGATGGGGTTCTAAAGCTCCAACTGGTACTGTTATAATTATTCTATTTTCGGGTACAGGAGCACGGGAATAATCTACTTCTTCTTCCATAAGACATTGTAATTAAATAAGTTAAACTTCCTTCCAATTGAAAAGAAGTCGTTTGATAAAATTATAAATAATTTTTCTGATAAACTACTTTTGGTATAAAAACAACCTTACAATAATTTTTATTCACCAGTAATAAGCCTTAAGTTAGCCATATATAATGATTGATGATTGGGCCTATTATCAATGAGTTACAAACAATTAAAAACCTTACAAATATGAATTTGACAATAAATTATTTATGGAGAAAGTATCAGGATGACATTCCTGAATATGTATTTAATACCCTTAACTGTCAAGATCAATATACATACGTTAAATGGATAATTGAACACAGACGGTACTCTACCAGTACAACTGGCAATAATAAAGTTAAATGGGAAAATGGAAATGGAATTTGGGACAGGGAAATCTTTATTCTCAGTCCTAGTTCAAAAGTTAATCAATAAAATCAATTAAAAAATAAGAACTATGAAATCAATAAAACACTGGATATTAGATTACGCATCGCAATCCTTCCAAAATGAAAATTCGAAGTATTTTAAACCCGAGTTAGTCTTTCAAAGTATGCTTCAGTCCGGCTTTGAATTTAAGGGAAAAACGCCCAAGGCCACAGTTGGTGCAACTTGTACCCTCTTGTTTCAAGAAGGGAAATTAACCAGGATTAAAAATTCAGATGGATATCACTATTCTCACCCAGATGGGCCCAAACGGATATTTTCCGAAATTGATCCCTATGGTGAAGAGGACTGGGAAAACTAAAAAGGATTATTCATGAGTTAATGGAGAGGGGTATCTAACAAAGATGCCTCTCTTCTTTTACTTGTACTCTTTAAAGTGTTTGCCGAATGGGTTAAACACTTTTTAGCATCCAATTGAGAAGACTTTGATGGAAAAGTAAACATAAAATAAACAAATTGGGAAAACAGTTAGGATAGGAGGTTGAAAAACACAGTATTGGTTCATATTGGGTGCATGCAACAAAAAACGCGTTGATAATCAACGCATTTTTTGTTTATATGTCGGGGTGAGAAGACTACATCCCTAACTAATAAAAGCATCCAAATCACTCTTGTTTATTCCGGCCATACTGACCCCCCATTCCGGCCATACCGACCCCCCTCTTTTGAGGGGGCATTTTGAGGACAATATTTTAAAGAACGGTCAATGGCTTTTGTTTTTGTAAAATTATTCTTTTTTGTTTTTCTTACGCA
>CAIZXK010000310.1 GCA_903936865.1 uncultured Bacteroidales bacterium
GCTCAATCATCAATTGGTCAATTTCCGCCTGGTTTTCCGGATTTTTTCCTTTTAATTTTGGAGCAATAATTTTATTTACCTTTTATTATTTATCTCAGTTAATCAGAATTTTATTTATTTCTTCTTTTATTGTATTAGTTGGTAATAATTTATTAATGTCTCAGTCTGATTTTGTTTTAAAATATAACAATCATGATGCTAATATCAAGTCTATTCAATTAACAGATGATCATAAATTGGTATTTCCTTATAGAATAGATGATAAAACCATGGCTATTTTAAAAACTGATACCTTAGGTAATATTCTTTCAAAAATTACTTTTTCTGATACTGCTTTTTATTTTAACAGTTGGAGCTATGATTTTATTAAATCCGGTGATTATTATTACTTTTTATCAAATATCATAAAATATTTTTCCTCTTCTTACGGCCCACAACTAATTGATATTCCTGTAATAATTGCATTTAATAATGAATTAAATATTATTTGGTCTAAAAATTATTTTAGTACATCTTCTAATATTTTTAATTCTATTTGTCCAACCGTTAATAGTGGTTTTATGTTTGTTGGTAGTGGATGCTCCGGCAAACATTTATTTATTAATTGCGATTCTAATGGTAATATTCTGTGGCAAAAAGATCATACCGCTCCCTATATGGGTTCTTACACCGGTTCTAATAATTATAAGTTGTTAAAGATGAATTCTAATAGCTATATTGATTTTACAAAATTTGGTGATGGTGAGTTATTATACATACTTAATTTGGATTCTTTAGGTAATCTATTGCAATTTAATTATCTTTCGGGTTTTTTACCTCAAGGTTTAGGCAAATCTGCTGATAATGGTATTGTATTATTTGGTACAAAATATATTGACAGAAATTCAATATGCATTATTAAATTAGATAGTAATTTAAGCACATCATGGGCCAAAGAATATTCTACTAATTATCAAAATATTATTTATGATTATACTCCTCTCAATAATAATACAAATATGTTTGTTGGTTCTACATTAATTAACAATAATCAATATGCACTTATAGGTTCCGTTGATAGTATTGGCAATTTACTCTGGTTGAAAAAAGATGTTCCTTTAAATTATGGTATTTCATCTTTAAATTCTTGCATTGTTGATCCTTTCAATAATGCTTTTATTGGTGTATCAAGTTCATCAGGGATATCTCTGATAAAAACAAATTATTCAGTTAATGGCTTTTGTAATTTAAATAATGTTTCCTTTAATAATCCTCTATCATTCATATTCTCAAATTTAGAACTACCAATGAGTCCTGGTTTTCTTACATACATTGTAGATACTTTTAATTTAAATATTACAAATGATTATTCATTAATTTCTAACATTGTTTGTGGTCCATTAGTTAATATTAATGATAATATTTCTGTTTCTGATATTTCTGTTTTTCCAAATCCAGCATTTAATCAATTAAATATTCAATATGATTCTGGGCTAAATTTAAATTTTCAATTATATGACATTTTAGGTATAAAGAAAAAGTCTTTTTTGTTAAATAAAAATTTCAATAAACTCATCCTTGATGTCTCTGGTTTACCCGTTGGTCTTTACTTTTATACTATTTCAGATTCAAACAATAAGAATGTAAAAAGTGATAAAATAATTATTTCCAGATAGTTTAATCGGTATAAATGGTTTAAAATAAAAATCTTAATGCAAAGATACCTCCATAAATTTTAATCTGACAAGGTCAAGCCCTTCGGGTGCATTCATTTTTTTTTATTATCGTATCTTGTTTCTGTTAGGGTTAATGTTTCCATTTATTATCTATTAATCTCACAACGTAATTGTTGCAATAAAATAAAATGACCTGCAACCTTGCATATTTAAATTTATTCCGCTGGTTGTTGCATAAGATTTATATTTCCCTTCCTATATCCTTATAGGAGCATGGCATCCAGCGTATAGGATGGCGGTACAGTGCAAATGTCAGCAAGTAAAATGAAGCCTTAGGATTTTTAGTGAGGGGTCGGGGGCTGCCTAATTAAGGTCAGTCCTTTGGTTGTGGCGGTTTTGGTGCTGCTATCAAACTACTTTTCAAGCTAGCTAAAATAATAAATAAGAATAGATTTAATAAAATGATTAATCTAAATGCCTGATAATTTTCCTTATTTTATAAAATCAATCAACCTCAAACAAGCACCTTAAATCAATCATAATCAATTATATATATTATATAAGTTAGGGGTTAGCTGTGTTGCAATTGTGTTGCAATAAAAACAAAAAGCACTTACATTTCTTTGTAAGTGCTTGATTATCTGGGTTGTCCTGTTAGGTCTCGAACCTAAACTCTTCTGATCCAGAATCAGACGTGTTGCCAATTACACCACAGGACATTATTTACATTAAGTTTTGTAGCGAGAACGAGAGTTGAACTCGTGACCTCCGGGTTATGAATCCGACGCTCTAACCATCTGAGCTACCTCGCCGCGTTTGAGGTGTGCAAAATTAATAAACATATTTAATTTAGAAAATCTTTTTTGAAAAAAAATCAATATTTTTAGTTAATCTTTTTTCTAATTTTTAGTTTTCAGTGATTTAGCATTATTAACTCTTATCATTATTTTTCCAATTTGTGATAAAAATACACCTCCTATTACTATAATTATACCTAAAACTTTAATAAAATAGAATTTTTCATCTAATAAATAGTAAGAAAATACTGCAGTAACGATAGGAATAAGATTGGTAAATATATTTGCTCGACTTACACCTATTTTGCTAACTACATGAATATAGCATATAAACGCAAGGGATGAGGCAAATATTGCTAATTGAAATAAAGCAGTTAGTGCTTTAAAAGAAGGACGGATTATTAGGAAATCCTTAAAATCGAAGATGAAAAATAGTGGTAAAAAATAAATAATACCAATAATATTCTGGTAAGTAATAATGGTAGCTGAATTATAAATGGCTGCCAACTTCTTAATTGTTATTGCATAACCAATGGTAGAGAATACTGCAACAAATAATAATGCGATACCCTTTGGTGATGCTGTAAAATTAAGATTTTTATCGATAACCATAATAATAATTCCTATAAAAGAAATAAAAATTCCTAATATATTAAATTTTGTAATCTTTTCTTTTAATAAAAAAGTAGCAAAAATTGGTGTAATAACTGGAATTGTTGCAATTATTACAGATGCAATTGTTGATGAAACTTCTTGTAATCCAAAATTTTCGCCAAGAAAATACAATAATGGCTCAAACAATGCCGAAAGCATAAATAATTTGAAATGCTTTTGTGAAATGGGTTGTAATAACCCTATCAATTTCAAAACAATAAACAATATGACAGAGGATATCACCAATCGTAATAAAACGGTAGTAATGGGTCCGTAAAACTCAAAAACTATTTTTGTCCATACAAACGACATTCCCCAAAATAGCATGGATACGAGTGCAAGAAAAAAAACAAAATATTTATTACTGGTATTCAATAGAATGTATGTTATTAGTGATATTAATAAATTATTGTAATTTTGTAACCGTCTGCAAAAGTATTAAAAAAAAACAATAAGTTGAAAATATGAATGTCGGATGATATAAGTAGTTAAATAAATAATTCGTTAATAGGTTAATAATTAAACTGCATTTAAAATAAAAATACAAATTATAAATGACTAGAATCGGGCTAATTTCAGATACCCATGGATTTGTACATCCAAAAATCCATGATTTCTTTAAGGATTGTAACGAAATATGGCATGCCGGAGATATCGGAAGTATTTCTGTAGCAGTTGAACTGAATAAAATTAAACCATTTAAAGCTGTTTTTGGAAATATTGATAATCAAATATTAAGAACAACATATAAAGAATCTTTGCTTTTTAATTGCGAAGGAGTTAAAGTTTTTATTACTCACATCGGAGGATATCCTGGAAACTATACATTTCCTGTAAAGGAGATAATTAAACTTGAAAAACCAGGGTTGTTTATTTCAGGGCATTCTCATATTCTTAAAGTTATGTATGACCAGAAAAATAAATTGTTACATATAAACCCGGGTGCAGCCGGAAAATCAGGATTTCATCAGGTTATAACTTTTATCAGATTTAATATTGATAATAATGATATTAAAGATTTAGAAATCATGGAACTGGAAAGATAAACAAAAAAAATGGTCAATGTTTTAACTGAATATCTATTTAACTAATTAGTAGAGATATAACTATCATCAAATGAATTTAGAAATAATAGTAAACGACAAAAGTATTAAACCAAAAGAAATAACAGAAATCATAAGCAAAATGCTTTTAGATAATTCTGTTGCAATTAATGACCTCATAAATTTTGCTAAAACAGCAAAAGATTCTCCAAAAGCAAGTTGTATTGAGGCTCTTGAATATGCAACTAAGACCAATCCGGAAATTGCAACTATAGAATGTTTAGATTTCGTTACTGAAACCCTTACAGAAAAAGCACCTAGAGTAAAATGGGAATCAGCAAGAGTTATTGGAAATATAGCTCACAGATTTCCTGAAAACCTGGATATTGCAATAAACAATCTGATTATTAATTCGGAACATACAGGAACAGTGGTAAGATGGAGCTCTGCTTATGCATTGGGACAAATAATTATAACAAAAAATGAAAATACCAAGTATTTTATATCAACCATTGAGACAATATGTGAACGTGAAGAAAAAAACAGTATCAGGAAGATATATTCAGATGCTTTAAAGAAAGCAAAAAGTAAACTTAAACAACACATTTCAAACGGATTGACTACTTATTAAGGTTTATTCAACTTGCTATTTGAATAAACC
>CAIZXK010000311.1 GCA_903936865.1 uncultured Bacteroidales bacterium
CGGATAAGATTCACCTCCAAACCATGAATTAGGAAAAGAATGTTCGCGGTTGTATTTCTGGCATTCGGCTGTTCCTCCACTTCCGTTATCCTGATCGGTTACAAAAGTGAAAGTGCAATTGGAATACATATCCCATACTTTCCCTGTTGGTTTAACATCCGTAGTTTGGAAATCGGTCCATAAGTTATCATACGTTCTTGTTGTATGGGTTTTTATAATATTATAAAGTGCGGTTTTTAAAGTAGCTCCGCTTAATCCGCCTGCATTGTTATAGTAACCGGATGGAATTTGTGCATAGCTGCCAAGAAATGCAAAAGCAACAAAAACAACGGTTAGGAAGTTGTGCAGTAGTTGGTTTTTTATGTAAGATGTTTGCTTCAACTCTTTTGTTATTAGTTCAATTTATTAATCTTAATAGTGACTGTTGGTTGTTAGCTTTTTGTATTGTTTTTTCTATCACAGTTCATCGGTCATTAAGCTTGTCGAAATGCTGAAGCATCATTATTCATTTCGGAATGTACAATATGTTTACTCCAACTAGCTTTTGGATGCAAAGTTTCTTTCATTTGTTCTTCAATATACTTATGCAGTTGTTCTAATGTCATGTTTTGTGTTTCGTTGCTAATATTATCACGTATTTCACGTAATTGCTCCATAGCTGATATTCCTGTTTTTTGTTCCTTAGTTTTCATCGCTTAAAATTTCTCTTGGTGTTCTTATTTCCAATATTTTGTGTCCGTATTTATAATTTACCGAATTATACCCTCTTATTCTCGTAACATTAACAATATGCTTGAAATTCCAGCTTGCTAAAATGTCGGCATTGTATAAAGTTGCTATGGCTATATGCCGGCAATCTTCTATACTTGATTTCCCAACTACATTTTCTTTTACATATTGATTAGCCAATGCCATTACTTCATCAGTTATTGCAAGAAACTCAATATATTCATCAGGTATTTGTTTAACTAAATCCTTTACAAATTGAGGAGCTTTTATTAATTCAATTTCTGTTAGTTGTGAAAAGAGTAACTTAATTTCTCCTTTTATTATTTTGTTTATGAGCAACTTCGACCATAATTCAAATTCCGGTTCAAAATAACCACCAAAAACAGAAGTATCCAAATAAATTCTTTCCATAATACAGAAATAATGATTTTTTAGTTAGAAGTTATTATTATTTCATTGCTATTTCAGGCAAACCTACTGTTCGTAATACCTCATTTGCCTTATCCACTTTCTCTTGAAAAACAGGCATGGTTTTGTATTTTTCCAGTGAATTGTCTATTCGTACAATCGGAATTTTGCTCACATTTAATTCTTTGTTTATTAAGTTCATAAAGTTCCTCGCCTATTAGTTATCACTTTTTATTATTAAATTCCTAAAAGATACCGTGTGTTTTAAATATAGTTAATTGTAAAAAATCTTAAAGCTTAATTAAGAGTTTAAATTTTCAGGTTTATTCTGATCAACATCGCTTTCTTTTATTTTATAAAGAATTAATTATGAAGTAAAAATAAGCGTTAAATGACTTTAAAAACTGAAACTATAAAACATTGTAAAATTACAAAAGTTTTGGATAAATAATAAATTTTAACATTATTTTTTTGTTAAGAAGAAGCAGCAATAAGTGAACGTATATAAAATTGATATTCAATATATATACTGGCTTTCCAAAAGCTTCATTTTTATTGAATTTGTGTAATTTGTGTAATTGGTGGCTGAAAGAATAAAATCTGCTACACTTAGGTATCCGATTTTTATAGTTGAAAAAATATTTTAGGTTATTGCAATGCTTAAATTCATATCCATAAGCTCCATCACTATCCCAATTGTGATCTTTTTTTAATAATTTTCAA
>CAIZXK010000312.1 GCA_903936865.1 uncultured Bacteroidales bacterium
AGCGGAGTCGAGGTGGAGTCGAAGTGAAAAATCAGTGTTAATCAGCGTTTGCCAAAGGCATCAGCGTCATCCGCGTTCCAATTTAATTTCTAAAACCCTAATAATGAAA
Organism: uncultured Bacteroidales bacterium; assembly: GCA_903936865.1. Taxonomy (GTDB): domain Bacteria; phylum Bacteroidota; class Bacteroidia; order Bacteroidales; family JACABE01; genus JACABE01. The sequence goes on from CAIZXK010000312.1 coordinate 110, forward strand.
TTATTCGAGTACAATTACAACCCTCTCCTAAATCTCTTCAAATCAGACTTTATTGATTTGAACAACTCCACCGATTTTATTCCTTTTGGAGAGGACAACCTATTGCCTCGGCAGATAGTACAACTATCAAGAGAAGTAGCTGTACACCGTAGTATTTTAAATTCCAAAGCATTCTATATTGCTGGTAAAGGCTTCGCCTCAACAGATAAGAAATTAAGTGATTTCATTATAGCTGTTAACAACGATTTTGAAGACCTAAGAGATGTAATGTATAAGGTAATCTTTGATGAATTAAATATAGGAAATGCTTTCTTTGAGGTAGTTACCAATAAAAACAAATCATTTTTACAATTCTACCATCAGGATGCTTCTAAATGCAGATTAAGTTCAGATGGCTTACAGGTAATTATCCACCCCGATTGGGAAAACTACAAGGGTAAAAAAGACAAAAACAAAGTGCTGTTGCCTGTATATCCCAAATTTAAAAAAGAGGGTAATTTGTATCGTTCCATTGTACATATCAAACAATATGAACCTGAGTTTTTTCACTATGGTTTACCCACATGGTATGCTGGTTTAAAATCAGTTATTATTAGTGGTTTAACAGATGAATGGAATAAAACCAGACTGGAAAACCAGTTCAATGCTTCAGGTCTATTAGTTGTACCAGGAGTAAATGATATTTCAGAAGCAGAAGCTCTGCAAAATGAATTTGACAATTTTGCAGGTGCAAAATCTATAAAATCATCCAAACTCATCATTCAATATCTAAAGGATTTAGCCCCGGGGCAAACCTCCCAGCAAGCCCAGTACATTGAATTTAAACAATCAGAAGAAGGCAGCTGGATGGAACTATACAACTTATCCCATACCCATTTACTTTCTATACACAACTGGTTCAAAACCCTTTGTAGCTTCTATGTGGAAAAAACTGGTTTTGATACTGACCGTATAATCAATGAATATGAAATTGCATTAAACACTACCATAAGCTTTTATCAATCTAAGTATATAAAGCTTTTATCAAGAATTTTCAAGGAATTTAATTTCAATCCCGATTCTCTTGTATTTCTAAATGAATCCCCAATCTCAAGAATAAACCCAGTAAAATACATCTGGGAAATAAGAAGAGACCAGGGTCTTGAATTTGACAAAACAGATCCACGCCAGCAACAATTTTTTGTAGAATTAAAAAATACCTTTAATGCCAGCAAAGACAATTCAATCCCTCAATAGTTAAAAGCTAACAGCAAATAGCAAATAGCCAAAAACCAACATCATGCTAATATCCAAATCAGAAATAATCTCCCTTGCTTACATTTCTTCAATAACTGAAGCTGAACTAAAAGATGAAATAATCTCTACAGTTATAAGCAAATACATTGTCCCCATTGTCCCACCTGACATTTACCAGCAGGCAACGGAAGACCCTGAAGCTTATGCTGTTTTGATAGAAACCCATATCAAGCCTTGTATAGCTTTTTATGTCAAGTACTTTCATATCAATCAGCTATTAATGGAAAGTCGCTCATACCTGCCTTCAGA
>CAIZXK010000313.1 GCA_903936865.1 uncultured Bacteroidales bacterium
ATCTTATGGTGTTTTGATGAAAATCGTAAAATAATTATGGTTCTAAAAACAATAATAGTAATACCAAAAAATAAAAGATTAATGTGGAGTTCCAGAATCTGGAACTGCTATTTAAAATCGGAAATGCATATATATAATGATAGCTTCCATCAGCATCCATTAATACTTTATAATAAACCAGTGTACCTTTAAGATGCTTCAAACCCATAGCATCTAATTGCTGATGCAGATGGTATTGATGAACCAGTGGTATATTCAACGTTATATTATTACTTGCTATGATGGTGGTTGCAGGGAATTGAAATTAATACAATCTATTAATCCTGTAAATGGATAGCCAGAAACTGTCTTTCCAAATAAAACGGAAAATATTAAATAATAGATGCATACAACCCGTTGCATCTTATATACTGATAACGATGGTAAGTGATGCAATCATTGTAATGCTTGATAATGAATGGTATAATGGGTGAAAAATGCAGGAAACAGGAGTTCCAGTTTCTGGAACTGCTAATTTTTGATTGCATATATATAAAATGATCGCTTCCGACAGCATCATTATTATCATATCGCAAATCAGTAAACCTGATAGATGCTTACAACCCGTTGCATCAGTGCGCTTGTAACGATGGTATGATGCATGGTGGGTGGTTTATCGCTTTTGATTTGCATCGTTTATACCATACAGTGATATTATGTGTAACTACTGTGATTATTGATGTTGTGGAGGGGTGGGGAATGATGATGATATATAGCATGTATTATTGATGGTGATGCTGATGGTGGGGTGGATTTTCAACTTGTACTTGAGATTTAATGATATAATTATAAATGTTATTATTTAGAATGATTATTTATAGTAATTTGTATAAATAAAATGTCTATTATGCTTTTATATTATATATTTTTGTAGCATGATAAAATTCTACAATGGAGTTTTCTTTATGCAGACATAATCAAAGTCATTAACTTGATGTAAGAATGATGTCTTTAATCGTCATTTTGTATTTTATCAAAAACAATGTTGAACGAATAAACAAAAAATGTAGAAATAAAAACATAAAAAAATAGCGTTGCTAAAAGCATTTCTCTTGGAGTAAAATCGCCAATTTTAAAGAAAGGGAGGAATAGCTAAGGTGAACGCATCCATATGGGTGTGTTCCTTTTGCTTATTTCAATTCTTTCTGGGTGTTTGGCGATACCTACTTCAGATTGAAATTTTAGGCAGAGGTTCACGCCCTTTTTTATTTTGTTTTAGTTATATAAATATTAAATTGCCTGAAAGAACCTAAAGGCGATATAAAACATATATTATGGGAAATTTAGAATTTCAAAAAATAATTCTTGAAATTCAAAAAATCAAGTAAGATCAAACAAAAGAATTTGAAAAGTATGAAAAAGATATTCTTGAATTGAAATCTTTTTCAAGGAACTAAATGGTTCAAATATGAAAGAGCTTGATAATGAAAAAAAACTTAAAAATATAATTTTTGCTAAATAGAAAAATTGATTGTATGAAGAAAATTTCAAACTTAATAATATTAATTATTATTGTTTTAATATTAACAAATTGTAATACAAAAAAGAGTTCTAGTTCAAAGGTTAATTGTAGTGAAAATGAAGCTTATAGTTTTGCAAAAGCAAGAGTAGAGTTAACAATGCAGATTAGTGCAAGTAAAACGCTTTCTTCATCATCTGAAAGTTGTGAATATGGATTTTATTTTGAAGGACTTAACAATTATAATCAATGCGTAGAAAATATAACGACAGTAAAATATACTGAAAATGGATGGTCTGTCTTAGATTGTCAAGTATCTAAGTGTCGGTAATATTTTAAATTCCAATTTGGATAGTGGAGTCCAGAACCCACTTTAACAAACGGGGCGAATTCTGAAAAGCCAAATGAGTAGGAAAACAAAAATGATGAAAAATCTTTTAAAAATTCTTTTTTTAGCTTTAACATTATCAATAATAAGTTGTGGGGAAAACAACAAAACCCAAAATACAACAAAAAGTAATTGTTCATCATATGATGCAAAACAAGCATTAATAAATGATTTAACAAAAAGAGGAATTGGAGATTACAACTGTTCATTGGTCAGTGGCGATGATCAGTAATGTAATTATATTTTTCAAATTATTTCCTATGATGGTTCACAAAGTAAAATGAATATTAATAAAAAAAATGGCAGTTGGGAAATAAATTATGTCAATTAAAAAAAACTTCTATTCGTTGACAAAATTTTTCTTATATTTTAATGGAGTTCAGAAACCAATAAAAACGAGGCGTTACCGAAAAGCCAAACGAGTAGGAAAATTAAAACAATTATAATGAAAAAGAAAGTGAATTATTTTGCAGTCATCATGGCAATAATTATTGTTATTTCAGTTTTTCTGCCATGGGCTGAAGCATCAAGCTCTGTGAGTTTTGGTGGTTATAATCAAAGTTATCATTCTGGTGGAGTTTCTGGATTTCTTTGTGGAGCAGGAATTATTGGAGTTTTAATTGGTATTATTGGTTTAATAATGGCATTAAACTGTTTTAGATGGACATTTGTAATGGGGATATTTAATTTCTTGATAGGAATTGGATTTGCTTTTGGATGGTTTAGTGCAGGAGGTTCTGTAAGTTATAATTCTGGATTTGGGAATGGAAATGCGAGTGCACATGTAGATCCACAAATAGGAGTTTTTTTATTCATATTTGCATCTTTAATATTCATTTTTACTTCATTAACTTATCTGAAAAGAAATATTATAATATTGAAGAAAGATGATTCAAGAAAAGAAAATATTATAGTATGCTCAAATTGTGGAAAAAAGTATTTATTATCTTCTAAAGATGATTATTGTGATGAGTGTGGTAAAAAATTATAACTAATAATTTAAAAATTATTTTATGAAAACTTGTATAAAATGTAATTTATCTTTTGAAGATAATAAAAAGTTCTGTAATAAATGTGGTTCTGCATTGATTGTTGAAATTACAATAAGTTCTAAAGAGTTAGCAAAAAAGGAAGTTTTTCAGGATCGTCTTAAAACCGACCCACTTAACATTGAAATACTGCATGAATATTCACAATTTCTTTTTGATAATTTACTTTTCAAAGAATCTATATCATATGTATTGAAAATATTGGTAATTAATGAAAAAGATATTAAAGCAAATGAATTATTATTTAATTCATATCTAAAGCTAAATCTACTTAAAGAAGCTTCAGAAATTATTGAACAATTATTAACTGAAAACCCAGATGATTTTTCATACTTAGA
>CAIZXK010000314.1 GCA_903936865.1 uncultured Bacteroidales bacterium
AATGAAATATAAATAATATAAAAATTATTTTATGGTACTAATTAAAATATCACTAACAATTATAAACAAATTTACTAGAATATTAAAAACAATTTTAAAAGTTTTAAAAACGATTATATTTTAAAATTGGTAAAATAGCAACTTAAATAATAAAAAACAAAACATTACTATAGAATAAATGATAAATATGCCATCTGTCCTGAGACCTGCGACTAAAAAATCGATTATTATGACATTGTTCCCAAGACCTGCGACTAAAAAAACAATTATTATACGATAGTTCCCGAGACCTGCGACTAAAAAAACGTTATTTATACACTAGCTCCAGAGACCTGCGATTAAAAAAACGGTTTTTATGCCACCTGCCCCGAGACTTGCTACCAACAAAACGATTTATATGCCAGTTGTCCCGAGACCTGCGATATTAATTGAATAATAAAATATAAAAAGTATATACAAATAATAGTATCAAATGCTATTTATTAAACTTTACTCCTATTAAAACAATGAAATAAAGAATAAATGAAAATAAACTAAAGAAAGAGCTAATAAAATTAAAATGGTTTATAGATATGTTCATTTATCAGTTGGCTGCAAAATAAAAAGCGTCTGAAATAATAAATTTCAGACGCTTATATAAAAATATAATTAGTTAAGCTTACTTCATCCACCACATTTTAGTAGTTACCAGATCGCCCTGCGAACTGTAAGCAGAAGCCCAATTAAATTGGTTGTAAGCAATTTCGCTTGGTGGAATTACAAAACGATAGTATTGCAATGCACCTTGTGAACCATTAACTTCGCGTGGAAGTTTTCCATACTCACGTCTTACAAGAGCAAAAGCCTCTGAAGGTTGTCTGAAAAAGTCAATCCATTGCTGGGTATAAATCAATTTAAGTTTTGCTTCATCCGTTTGAGGAACTGCATTCCAGAAACCAACAACATTCTGAAGGGCAAATAATGTAAGATTAGAAGGTATTTTTACCAGCGTATCAAAATTAGTACCATCTAATAAATTGGAATTTGATAATGTGTTTCTCCAAAATGCCAGAGAAGCTTGTATTCCCGATAAATATTCATTACTTGCATTTCCTTCATTCTGAGTTACTCCAATACCTTTCATAAATGCTTCGGCTTTTAAGAAATGAACTTCAGCACCTGTCATTAATATATCGGGTATATAATTTTCGTCACTGATAAGGAAATAATTAAATGGAGAATTTAAACAGGGATTTACAGGACTTCCTTTAACATTGTAAGTACCTGTTTTATCTCTTTGTTTATCATAAGGGAAACCTCCTTCGGCTGGTGTACTTCCGCCCGGTAGCTGAGGATAAGGAGCCCATTTATTATCACCATTTGTATCAAAGAAAAGGTAAGCTCTTGCATCGAATATACCACTGCCATCAGCACTATCATGTAATGATAATTCTCCCCACATTGTTGAACCCATTCTCAGGTTTTTATGTTCCCTGAACGACCATATTTTACTCTCGTTTTTATATCCGCATAAGTTAGGATATATGGCTGCTACTTCCAACACGGTATTTGAAAAATTACACCCTAATAAAACAGGTTTGTCATTGTTGATGATGTCAGATACAATCTGTCCGGCAATGATGGGTTCTTTTTCCGACATACGCATGGCATAACGGAGACGAAGCGAATTGGCGAACTTTCTCCATTTGCTCAGATCGCCAAAAAACAATTTGTCAAATGATTTAAAACTTGCATAAGGTTCAGCGGTTGCAGCAATATCAATATTTTCATCAGCCCATTTCAATTCATCCAAAAGGAATAAATAGATACTGCGTTGATTGTCGAACTTAGGTCGTAGCTTCGAAACATCCAGAAAGCCATAACCAGCATCAGAAAAAGGAATATCACCAAAAAAATCAGTTACCTTAAAAGTTTTATATGCCAGTACTATTTTCACCATGGCATTCATATTATTCAGAGCAGCCGAAGGAGTAGCTAATGCAAATCTACGCTGAAGTTCTCTGATGTTAGGTAGATTTGTATAATAATCCTTCCATATTTCTTCGGTTCCGATGGTAGAATTTCCCCAGGCTTCCTTAAATAAAGCAGCCATTTGAGTTTGTTTGTATAAAATTTCGTTGTTTATATAAAATTGTTCGTTCCAGCCAGGTTTTAATGAACCAATTACATCATTGAATAATGATCCATCACTGGCTTTAGTAAAAGCAGCCGGATTATTATTGATTTCATCAAAATCCTTTGTACAGGAAATAGTTAATAGAATGCTGAACAAGATTAAAACTAAAAAAGATTTTTTATTCATTGTATTTTTTATTAAATCGAATTAAAATTTAGCACTTATTTGAAATGAAAAAGAACGTGTTCCCGGCATCGAAGCCCATTCAAAACCCTGAGCATCGCCTGCACCCATAACTCCCTCCGGATTTATGTGATCGGGAAGTGTAGTGTAAAAGTAAAACAAATCCCTTCCTACAATTGATAAGGATAATTCCTGAAATATTTTTAATCGTTTAATCAAATCAGAAGGTATGGTATAGGAAACTGCAATTTCACGACATTTAACCCAGGTATTTTCCAATATTCCGGGTGTAGAGATTATTTTTCCCCAACCACCGGCATTCGGCATGTATTTATAATAATAATGAACAACTGTGGTATTGGGTGTTCCATCCTGATGAACTCCCGGAAGTATTACACCTATATTGCTTGTAACACCCGAAGGATCAGTATATGGTAAGCCTCCGCCCTCTCTTTCGAGCAAGGTAGAAGGGCTTTGTCCTGTTTGCAGACTGGTTACGTAAGTTCCGCTATAAATATCACCACCCCATTTAGTGTCAACCACCGTACTTATCGATATATTTTTGTATTTAATCTGAGTTGACCAGCCAGCTGTAAATTTTGGTGAAGCGTTTCCGATAGGAACTCTTGTTGGAGTAATCAGATATTTAGTACCTGCATCGTTTAAAACAGGTTGCCCGTCTTTATATACATAATCGTAACCCGAAATGGTTCCAAAATCATCTCCTGCACGCAATATCATAGCTGGGCCATTAAGTTCCCATATATTTGCAATTTCATAGCTGTCAGCATTTCCACCTAAACTAACAACATGGTTTCTGTTTCTCGAAAAATTAATACCTGTTTTAATCGTCAGGTCTTTTCTGTTGTAAGGAACGGTATTTAATATTACTTCTATTCCCTTGTTTGTTAGAACTCCTTCATTGGTTCTTATATACGAAGAGCCTGAAGATCCTGGAATTGGAAGTGTCATAATCTGGTCAAATGAATATACATAGTAATAGGTAAAATCAAGTGCAATTTTCCCGTTTAAAAATTCGAGATTGGTTCCGCCTTCAAATGAATTTACACGTTGTGGTTTTAAAGCGATAGGAGGGATGGTAGTTGGATATCCGGCAGATTGACTTCCCCCAAATAAACTTGAAGTATAATTAAAAGAAGTTTGATAGGGATCAGTATCCGTTGCTGTTTGCGAAGCTCCTCCTCTTATTTTACAAAAACTTAACCAGGATGGAGCAAATTTAAACGCTTCTGTTGGAATAAAACTTAAAGTTACAGATGGATAAAAATAGGAATTATCACCATTTGGTAATGAAGATGACCAGTCGTTTCTACCCGTTAACTCAACAAATAAATAATTTTTATAAGATAAATTGATAAATGAATAGAATGAATTTATTCTTTTTCTCCAAACAGATTCACCTGTAATTAATTTAGATATGTCGTCGCCAACAATATTTGCACTGTCCTGATCTTGTGTGTAATTAGAAAAAGTGTACATATTAGGATAATACCACGTTCCTGATTTCCCATTAATTGAATATATCTTTCTTTCCCAGGTAGAACCTCCGATATTGTATTTTACATTGAAGTTTGAATTAAAAATACTATCTTTTGAAAAGGTGAATAAAAATTCACTGTTATTGCTTCGGTCTCTGCTTAATGAATTTGAATAATACCCATCAATAAGTCCTAATAAATCGGTTGGTTTGTTTTTTGTAATAAACTCATCCAACTGAAAGTCGAGACCTGTTCTTCCAACAAAACTCAACCAGGGCGTAATTTCGTAATTCAGTGCAAAGCCTCCAATCAGTTTATTACGATCTAGGGTTGTATTATTGTTATAGTATTTCCACCACAAATACGGATCAACATAAGCATACGGATAGTTTGAATTTGTATTTCTTGTACCGTCGGCTAATTGGTAATTATCAAAATCTTCACCCTGATAACTTCTGGGCCAGCTATATAGTAATCCTTTTCCGAATGAATTGGAAGCTTCGCCAAGTGTTGGCGTATTTAACCGATGGTAATCCATATAGGAACCTGTAATTACAACATTTACTTTGTCAGAAACCTTAAGTGAAGAGTTTAAATTGATTGTAGTCTGATTAAAATCAGAATTATAAACGATAGCCTCATTATCCATTCTTGTAATGGAAACACGCATATTGCCTCTGTCGCTTCCACCTTCCAGAGCAATATTATGAGTAGTGGTATTTCCATTACGGAAAGGCATTTGAAGATTATTCTCCTGCGGAGACCATGATCTCAAACTTCCATCCCACCATCTAACGGTTTGTCCCAACATAGGAGCACCCCATGAAACAGCTGAACCATAATAACCAAACTCGGCAGTGGTGGAAGATGAATGTCCCTGTTGGTCAATTATCAAATTATCATTATGCTGCAAATTTGGAAATGGGTTAATTGTATCAAATCTCATTGTTGGTGAAGTAAAAGATGTTGGAGCACCACCACCATATTTATTCTGTACATCTCTGTATCGGTAAGGAGTTGTAATCTTATAAGTTGCATTGTAAGATACGCCGATTCCTTTTTGTTTTTTACCCTTTTTGGTTGTAATTAATATTACCCCGTTTGCTCCCCTTGATCCATACAAAGCAGAGGCGGCACCACCTTTAAGAATGTTAATGTCAGCAATATCCTGAGCATTAATGTTATTAATGGCAGATCCCCAATCCGTACCCCTGCCAACCGAAGTCATGCCGGGATCATTTTCCATTGGTGTACCATCCACAACGATTAATGGCTGGTTTTTGCCCGAAATATTATTGTTTCCACGAATGGTGATACGTGTAGTACCTCCATCAACTCCATCGGGATTTGCAATTTGTACACCGGCAGATTTTCCGCTCAAAGCACTGATAACGTTTGACGTATTTGACTTCTGCAAATCATTGCCATCCACTTTTTGAGTGGAATATCCCACTTCACGGGTTTGTCTGCTAACTCCCAATGCAGTAACAACCACTTCTTTCAACGAACTGATTGTTGGACTTAGTGTAATATTAATAATAGTTTGTTTGCCAACAATAACTCGTTTAGTTTCAAAACCTATAAAACTAAATAATAAGGTGTCTTTTGGAGAAACATGTTTAAGCGTATATTTTCCATCCAAATCTGTTTGAGTTCCTTTTGTAGTTCCTTTTATTAAAACGGTAAGAAAAGGCATGGCAGATCCATCTTCAGAAGATGTAACGGTTCCGGTAATAGTAACTTCCTGAGCTGTTGCAAAAGTAATGGTACCGAAAATGATTAATAAAAAAAGTAAAATTTGTTTTATCATTATATTGTAATTAATTTGATAATTAACTAATCTATTGATTAATAATAAATTATTCTGAATGATTAAAATAGTGTAATTTCTGTTTTTTAAATAAAAAAAAGAAACTTGTCAATTTGTTGACAAGTTTCTTCAGATGTTGTATTATTAGTTGACAATCAGTTTTTTTACTTCAAAACCTTTAGGACTTTCAACTTTCATTAAATATATTCCGGTTGGGTTTTCAGAAATATCAATTATCATATTTTCACCAGCCCATTCTATATTTTTAATAAGTTTTCCCATTAAGTTATAGATTGAAATTAAGTAATTTGATTCGTTTTTGTTTTTAGAAATCAAATTGAATTTACCATTGGAAGGATTGGGAAAAACAGATAATCCCAAATCGAATTTTGGTTCCAACACACTTAGAATTTGTGGAATTGGTGGAGGAACATTGAAAAAGTTAACCAGATTGCAATTTACAATAAGTGATGGCTGAGCATCTGCAGAACAACCCGTGCAGTTAGTTCCTGTAACACAACCTGGATAATTGGGATTGCATTGATCTATGTATTGTTCATAAAAAACATACTTAATAGCCATATTTTGAGCAGCAATAATATTCTGTGCTATGTCAAAATCAAATGGTTTTGCAATAGTTCCTGGACACCAGCCGGCTCTGTTGTATTGCCATGTTCCACTCTGTGGCATGCAATTATCCGGATTCGGATTACAGGTAGTCCAGTTATGTTGAGTATATGTATTTACATTGTTGAGATATATGTGATGAGTAGCATCGTAAAATTCAGCTGCATTGCTTGTATTGTTCGGGCCAGCATGTCCTGTCGAAATAAGTTTAATTTTAGAAGCTAGTACATCGGCTGGGAAAGTATAATTATAAATACTTACAGGTTGTTGATTTGCATAATTACCAAAATCATAATTATCATTCCAAACCTGTGTAATCTGACTGTATTTATATAGAGGTGTTCCCGATTTGTATGTAAAGGAAAGTGCATAAAAATAGCCATTATCCAACCCAACTATTTTAAATGTAACTTTACCATTTAAAATGGAAGCATAATCGGTTAAAATTATTTTATGAGAACAAGCTTTACCATAAGGTGTTACGTATCTTATGATTTCAAACCAATTCCCTTCGTGGCTTCTTGCCTTTATGCTTCTTACATAATCCCATGCCCCACAACCACCCGGAGGACAGCTAACAGTAAGTGTAGCAATAATTGTATCGTAAGCACCTACAAAAGATGGAAGTTCGCCTTCAACGATAACCTCATTTACAACCGTAGAATTATTAATAACTCCACTAAATGCCTGAACTGTTGTATCATTGGAAGATGCTAGAATAGTTACATTAATTGTTTTTAATCCAATGGCTCCAAAATTGTTAGTTGAATAGATTTCAATATTATAATTTCCATAAGCTGATGGTTGCCACCAGGCAGTGTAATGTCCGTTACCAAAATCTGTTGCAGCTATAGTTGTTCCGTTTATTTTAAAATGCAATTCCTGAATTGAAAACAACGGAGAATAATTTATTGTTGCAAGTGCAGCCAATTGTATTTTGGAAAGGGTTGGCATATAAACATTACCGGCTAATGGATGTCTTACATCAATGTTTGGAACATTGATGGCAGGATCAACAACATCGAATGTATTTAATACTGGAACTGCAGTATCATATTGGACATTACCATTCTGGAAAGCTTTAATAATAACTGTTCCTGCACCGGTAACTGTAATGATAGAGTCATTACTGAGCGTGGCTGGACCTGATAATACAGTGTAACTAACAGGTAAACCTGAAGTGGAAATGGCATTTAAAGCAAATGGAGGAGTAGTGGTTAATTTTGGAGTTATCTGTGGAAATGAAATTGCTTGAAAAGATGAATTTAAAGTTCCAATAAAATTAGAAGTATTACCTGTCATTGCAAAGTTATTTAAAACACCATCATAAGTTGGTGAGTTTGAAGCAACCTCATTATGTAACATGGTTATACTTGCATTGTTACCACCAGGAGCTCCCTGATTAAACTTATAATACAATAACAAATTTGTTTCAGTACCTGTTGGTTCTGTTTGCATCATGCTTTGTATTTCGGCTTGTGTTAATGCTTTCTTCCATAGTGTAACTTCATCTATTCCGCCTTTATAGTAAAAATTGTAGCCGGTAACGGGACTTAAACCAATTGTGAATGGTATGGTTGCTAATGAAATACTTCCTGTAGCTGTTGCACTTCCAATCAAATTTCCATCCAGATATAGTTTAACAGCTGTACCGTCATAAATCCAGGCATAATGTTGCCAGATATTTGGAATAACAGTATTTGCAGGTGCAACGAATTGAAACAGGGTTCCGGCCGAATTTATATAACGACATTCAATAGTACCATTGCCTAATTGTATCATATAAAATCCGCCTCCTGTTCCACGAATACCCATCATTCCCTGTCCATATCCTAATTGACTGTCGAAAAACCAACCTGTCATTGATATTGCTGTAGATCCAGCAATTAATGAAGATGCTCCTGCAATATTCACATAATCATTCGATCCATCGAAATCTAAATATTGATTTGTTTGAGCGTTTACTTTATTTAAACAAAGAAATGCAAAGAAAATAAATATAAAACTAATTTTTGAAATTATACTTTTCATGATTATAACTATTTAATTAAATTAACGAACCATCAATTTTTTAATATCCACAAAATTTTCATTACTAACTTTTAATATATAAATACCAGTAGCAGAACCTGTAAGATCTATTGAAATGTTTTCACCTTCCCATTCAAATTTCTTAATAATATGCCCCATCAAATTATATATTTCTACTAAGCTTTTTCTATCCAGCTTATCGTTTGAAGACAAATTAAATATACCTTTTGAAGGATTAGGATAAACAGCTAAATTTACTTTATTTTTTATTTCTTCAACATTTAAAATTACAGGATTAGGTGGAGGATTGTTAAAGAAGTTAATTAAGTTGCAGGCAACTACCAGATTTGGATTGTCAGTATTGCTACAATCTGTACAAGTAGTACCAGTTATACAATTAGGATTATTTGGATGACATTCATCACGGTATTGTTCGTAAAATATATATTTTAATGCAATAGTATTGGTTGATATAAATTGAGTTAAATCATAATCAAATGGTCTGGCTATAGCTCCAGGACACCAACCTGCACGATTGTGCTGCCAGGTACCGTTTTGAGGCATGCAATTATCAGGATTGGGATTACAGTAAGCCCAGTTATGTTGTGTAAATGTATTTACATTATTAATATAAATGTGATGTGTTGCATCATAAAATTCAGCAGCATTACCAGTATTTAAAGTGCCCCAGCTATGACCAGTTGAAACTAATTTTATTTTTGAAGCTAAAACATTAGCAGGAAATGAATAATTATAGATATTTACAGGTTGAAGATTTGCATAATCTCCAAAGGGAACAGTTTTGTTCCATATCTGTGTAACCTGACTATATCTGCGTGAAGGACCTGCCTTGTATTGAAGATTTAAAGCATACAAATAACCATTGTCTAATGTACCGCAACTTACTCTGAAAGTAACTTTGCCTTTTAATAATGATTCATAATCAGTTACCAATAATTTATGAGAACAAGCAGTTCCGTAAGGAGTAATGTAACGAATAACTTCAAACCAATTTCCTTCGTGGCTTCTTGCTTCTACACTAGCTATATGATCCCATGCACCACAACCTCCTGAAGGGCAAGTTACAGTTAGTGTTGCAATTATTGTATCATAAGCACCTAAAAACGATGGAAGTTGACCATCAACAATTACTGATGGAATTCCAGTATTAATTAATATACCACTAAATGCTTGTACATTCACATCAGTTGAAGTTTGTAATATATTAATATTAACCATACTTGAACTTATTGCACCGAAATTGCTTGTTGATATTATTTCAACTGCATGATTACCATAAGTTGTTGGTTGCCACCAAGCAGTATAATGTCCGTTTCCAAAATCATGAGCAGGAATCGTTGTTCCGTTTATTTTAAAACTCAAATTCTGTACTGAAAATAATGAAGGATAATTAATTGAAGCAATTGCTGCTAATTGTATTTTACTTAATGTATCCATATAAACATTTCCTGCCAGCGGATGACGGGATTCAATTATCGGTGCATTGATAGCTGGATCAACAACATCAAAAACATTTGTGATAGGAGTTGCCGTATCATATTGAGCATTTCCATTTTGGTATGCTTTAATTTTAACAGTTCCTGCACCAGTAAGTGTAACAATGGAATCATTAGTTATAGTAGCTGGACCTGAAATTAATGTATAGCTAACAGGTAAACCGGATGAAGCATTTGCTTGCAAGGCAAAAGGAGGTGAAGTTGTTAGTTTTGTAGGCATTTGAGGAAAAGAAATAGCCTGAAAAGATGTATTTAAAGTTCCATTGAAATTTGAGGTAGGTCCAGTTAATGCAAAACTTGTAAGGTCACCATCATAAAGTGGTGAGTTAACTTCTGTATGTAATTTAGAAATTCCGGTATTATTTCCGGCAGGTACACCCTGATTGAATTTATAATATAATAATAAATCTGCAGGATTATTGGCTGTATTAATTTCGTTTTGCATTATATCTTGAATTTCAGCTTGAGTTAATGCTTTTTTCCATAAGGATACTTCATCAATATTTCCATTATAATAAAAATTAAAAGACCCAAGTGGGCTTTTACCAATTGCAAATGGTGTAGTTGCTAAAGTTAGGTTACCTGAAGCACTTGCAGTTCCAACCAAAACACCATTAAGGTAAAATTTAGTTTGAGTTCCTGTATATACAAAAGCATAATGTTGCCATACATTTGGAATAATAGTATTTGTAGGAATTGGTGGCTGTGAAGTTACATTTGCAGAATTAATGAAACGAGCTTCAATTTGTCCATTATTGAGTGATATCAGATAGAAAGATTCTGTTCCTGTTCTGAATCCCATCATCCCCTGACCGTAATTCAGGTTATTATCGAAAAACCAACCTGTCATAGACATAGCAGTTGCATTTACCACTAATGCTGAAGCATTTGGTACACTTACCCAATCATTGGTACCATCAAAACTTAAATACTGATTTGTTTGTGATTTTAAATTATTGGAAAGCAATAATGAAATAATCAGAAAAACTAAACTAAATCGAATGTAAAAACTTTTCATAAAAATGAATGAATTAAATTATAATAAAATTGAACTTTGCTAACATATAATTTTTAATAGAAATTCAATATATTTAAATACATGAAATTATGACAACTAATAATTTATAAATCAATAAGATTTTTAAAGTGTTTTTATTTGAAAGTTGTTAGATTTCAGACTACAAATATACAAAAAAAAATACGCTAAATCGGTTTAGTAGTCAAAAAATATGTTTTTAACAAAAATTTATAACTATTAAAATATAGAATTGAATGTTGATATTATTTAATTAAAAATTAGTTTAAGTTAATTGATAGAATTACTGTTATTTATGTATATTATGTTTTTGTATGATTAATTTAAAATGTTGTTTTATAGCTGAAATTAATTTGCAAATAAAAAACGTCTGAAATTGCTAAATTTCAGACGTTAAAAAATTGATAAGTCCTTAATTATTTTTTTGTTGAAATGTATTTTCTCAATTCCGATTTGTATTTTTTGTAAAGCAAATATGCAATTATGCCTACTATTATCAAACTCCACATACTGCATAAAAATAGAAATAATGTTTCTAAAATATTCCAACCTTTTTTTAATGCTTCTAACATTTTTTTTCCAAAACCAGGTTCATAGGCATCTATGTTAATGTTATTTGCTATTAATTCCCTTCTGATAGTTTGTCTTTGATACAAATATAAACTGATGGTGCTGAAGTTTACCTGATCTGTAAGTGATAAATTTGATATTTTTGCGTTATCAGCCTGTTCTTGTTTGTTTATCAATAATTCTTCAGCTGTTGTAGTTTCCTTTAGTTTTTTTCCTCTGTTGTCAATGGCATTGCTTATTCTTTGTTCACTTTTTGCAACCCGTTTTTGAGTTAAGTTGTTCGATAGTAATTGTAAAGCAATATCCTCTGCCTTAATGATTCTGTAATCTAAATAATCGATATGTTGTGAAATTAATTTCAACGTAGTATCTAATCTTGTGTTTGGTACCCTGATGGTTATTGTGTTGATTACAGAAAAATAGGTGGTTTCCAGTATTGAATCTTCACTTATTGGTGTATTTACAACATTATCAACCTGACTATTTAAGCTGGTAAATGTTACAAATCCACCTTGTTGAACAGTAATGTCTTCAATAGTATAAGTTGCTTTAATTACATTCTTTACTTTAAATTTTAAGTCTGCAGTTCTGATAAATTTTCGATCTGAATCTTTATTTGTTTCCATAGCTGCCGAAGATGATATATAAGCAGCTGTTGTTGTGTCATTAAAAGATGCAGATTCAGATTTTTCTTCACGATTAGGAGCTCCACATCCAAACAGGGAAATAATAATCCCCGATAATAAAAATATTCTGATTGTTTTCATTGGTTTGGTTTTATTATTGGTTTAGAATTCTTAACGATGTGAAATGATAAATATTATTATGTTTTGATTTAATTTTATTCGGATTGGTTTAAATTTAAAATATATGATTCGTTGAAAATTTAGTACAGATGTAATAATAAATCTTTATGAATAAAAATGTAACATACAAAAACAAATATGTACAATAAAATCTGATTTAAACTTTTTTCTCTAATTTATGTTTAATAGAAAAACATTGAAAACATTGAAAAATGGCAAAATTTGATATTATTATGCCCAAGTTGGGCGAAAGTATTATAGAAGCAACTATTACCCGCTGGATGAAAAATGAAGGGGATATTGTTGCTGAAGATGATGCAATTGTTGAAATAGCTACCGATAAGGTTGATTCTGAAATTCCTTCACCAGTTGAAGGTACGCTGATAAAAAGATTTTACAACGAAGGTGATGTCGTAGCTGTTGGAGCTGTTATAGCTCAAATAGATATTGCAGGAGATGTTGTTGATGACTCGGTGGCAATTGAATTAACCAAGGATGAAGCAAAAAGTAATTCTGTAAAAGCTCATGATTTATCAAATGAGCAAGTAAATATTATCAGTAGTTCTTCTTCAGATAGATTTTATTCTCCTTTGGTAAAAAGCATTGCCAGTCAGGAAAATATCTCTGTTTCTGAACTCGACAAAATAGCAGGAAGTGGAAAAGAAGGAAGGCTAACCAAAGATGATTTAATGAATTATCTTAAAAGCAGATCAGTTACTAAAAATGCACTTCCGGAAGCTCCAAAAAAGGAAATTCCCGTTCAGCCTAAAATAGAACAGCCTAAAGTACTTTCTTCTGCTGGAGATCAGATTGTGGAAATGGACAGAATGCGAAAGATGATTGCAGATCACATGGTTATGTCCAAGCAGGTATCACCTCATGTAACTTCTTTTATCGAAGTGGATATGACGAATATCGTATTATGGAGAAATCGAATTAAAAATAGTTTTGAAAAAAGGGAAGGTGAAAAAATAACATTTACACCAATTTTTATAGAGGCAGCAGCTAAGGCAATTAAAGATTATCCTGGTGTAAACGCTTCTGTAGATGGTAATAAAGTAATCTTAAGAAAAAATATTAATATAGGTATGGCAACTGCTTTGCCTAATGGAAATCTGATAGTTCCTGTTATAAAAAATGCTGATCAGAAAAACTTACTGGGTATTACCAAAAATGTAAATGATTTAGCCAATCGCTCAAGAATAAATAAGTTAAGTCCTGATGATATTCAGGATGGTACATTCACTATAACCAATTTGGGTTCTTTTGGTTCTATTACCGGAACTCCAATCATTAATCAGCCTCAGGTTGCTATATTAGCAGTGGGAGCCATCAAAAAGAAACCGGTTGTTATAGAAACACCATCAGGCGATACTATTGGCATCCGTCATATTATGATACTTTCATTATCTTATGATCATAGAGTTGTTGATGGTGGTATGGGTGGTTTGTTTATAAAACGAGTTACCGAATATCTCGAAAATTTTGATGTAAATACATCAATATAAATAAAGATTGTTTTTTGTTTTGTAGATTTTTGTGTGTTTTTTTTAAATAAATGTGTTGTATTTTACAACACATTTATTTTTTCAGGAGTATTATTCTATTGAAACATCTTCAGTTTCTTCACTTAAAGTTGTATCTTTTTTATGGAAATAGGTGTGACAACTGTAATTTTTTGAAATTTTTATCTTTGGTTTGCCAAATTTCTTTTTATACTCTGTTGCATATTTAGGATCCTTTAATAAATTCTCCATAAAGATTCCATATATCGGCAAAGCAGTTTTGCAACCTTCACCTAATTCTGAAGTTCTGAAATGTACACTGCGGTTATCGGCACCAACCCACGATGCCGAAATTAAATTGGGTGTTACACCTAAAAACCAGCCATCCGAATGATTGGAAGATGTTCCTGTTTTTCCACCAAAATCAGTTTTATTATCACTAAACAAATCATGTTCAAACAAAGCCTGTGTTGTACCTCCGGGTTCATGCAATCCTCCTTGCAACATAATTGACATTAAAAAGGCTGTTTCCTCGCTGATAACTCTTTCTTTTTTAGGTTGCATTTCATATAATACTTTCCCTTTTCTGTTGGTAACTTTTGTTACTAATATTGGTTCAATGCGATAACCTTCGTTAAGTAAAGGACAATAGGCTGTAATCAGCTCAATAAGCGTTACATCTGCTGAACCCAGACAAACTGAAGGAACATCAGCAAGTTTTGATTTAATGCCCATTTTATTTGCATATTCTATTACTTTTTGCCACCCCATTTCTTGTGTAAGTTGAACTGCTATCGAATTAATCGACTTAGCGAAAGCATATTTTAATGTAACACTAGATCCAGTGAAAGCCCAATCAGCATTTTGAGGTGACCAGGTTTTATTCTGACCTTTTTCCACATATTTATAAGTAACAGGAACATCATTCAATTTATCACAGGGTCCCCATCCGTTTTCAAGTGCGGCAGTATAAACAAATGCCTTAAAAGTGGAACCTGGTTGTCGTTTTGATTTACTTACGTGGTCAAACTTGAAATCATTAAAATTAATACCACCAACATAAGTTTTAACATATCCATTAAAAGGATCCATGGTAATAAAGCCAGCATGCAACAAAGAATTATAGTATTTTATTGAATCTATTGTACTTAACAAAGTGTCTCTATCGCCTTTATATGTATAGATTCTCATTTTGTGAGGTTGATTCAGATAAAAATCAACAGAATCCTGATTGTTTGGATATAATTGATGTAAACGTTTATAATGCTTGGTTTTAACTACAATTTTTTCAATAAAATCAGTAATTTCCTCTTTATTTTCCTTACGCCATGGATTTTCACCTTGCCAATGTTCAAAAAAACGCTTTTGAAGTCGTTTCATGTGTTCTGATACAGCATTTTCTGCATGTTGCTGCATTCCCATATCAAGTGTTGTATATATTTTTAAACCATCTTCGTAAAGATTGAGATTTTTCTCTTTTAACCAAGTTTTTAAATAACTACTTACTGCTTCCCTAAAGTAGGGTGCTTTACCATCGTAGTTATTTTCTACGCTATAGTTTAACTGAATTGGAATCTTGCTTATTGAATCAAATTCTGTCTGCGAAATCATTTTGTATTTCAGCAATTGACCCAACACAGTATTTCGACGCTCCAAAGCTCTATCTCGTTGAGAAATCGGACTATAGTATGTTGGTGCTTTTAATATACCTACCAATAGTGCTGATTGTTCGATGTTTAACTGTGAAGGTTTGATATTGAAAAAAGTACGGGAAGCAGTTTTGATTCCATACGCATTACTGCCAAAATCAACAGTGTTGAAATACATATTTAAAATCTCATCTTTTTTGTAAAATAATTCTATTTTCAGAGAAGTTACCCATTCTTTAGCTTTATAAATAATCATTTTGATTCCGGGAATATGACCGAACAAACCTCTTGAATAATTTTCACGTGTTTTAAAAAGATTTTTTACCAATTGTTGTGTTATTGTACTTCCTCCTCTTTTATCGCCTTTTGCCATATACCAAAGAATTGAAAATGTTGCCTTTAAATCAATTCCATGATGTTCGTAAAATCTGACATCCTCTGTGTTGATAAGGGTTTTTATCATTATTGGAGAGATCTCATTAAGCTTAACAGGTGTTCGGTTTTCATCAAAATACTTTCCAATCATTTTACCATCAGCAGCAAATAATTCAGATGCAATTTTTTGCTTTGGATTATTAATCTGGCTTAATTTAGGTGATTTACCAAATAGCCATAAAAAGTTTAAATCGACCATGCCTAGAAAAACAATTATAATAAGGATAAAATGTAGCATGCGTAAGCCTAGTTTTTTATACCAGGTCCATTTTTTTGGAACATAAAAAATGAATCCGATTAATTTATATAGATTGGAAAAAAGAAATTTAAAAAACTGTATAATCTGTTTAAAAAAGACTTTCATTTTCTGTTATTTATTAAGTTGATTTAAAGCTGCAAGACGTTGAAGTAGCGTTGGGTGCGAATAATGAAAAAAGACATATGCAGGATGAGGTTTCAGGTTGCTCAGGTTGTTTACAGACAATTTCTTTAAAGCTGATTTTAATGATTCGGCATTATAATTTTCTCCTGCAAATTTATCAGCTTCATATTCATGTTTCCGTGATAATACATTCATTGCCAATCCTAATATCATTGAAAGTGGGCTGTATAAAATCCCAAAAACAATTATAGCAATGTGAAAAGATTGCTGGGTTCCTAATGCTTCCGATAAAACAGGATTGCTGATAAACCATGAAAGTATATATAACATCATACCGGTTTCCAACAAGGAGATTATAATTCCTTTTAATGTATGTTTCTTTTTGTAATGCCCTACTTCATGTGCCAAAACAGCTACTAATTCTTCTGTTGTATGATCTTTTATCAATGTATCATACAATACGATTCGCTTTTTTGAACCTAAGCCAGTAAAATATGCATTGGCTTTATTGGAACGTTTGCTGCCATCAATTACAAAGATGTTATTAAGTTTAAAACCAACTTTATTAGAAAAAACTTCAATTGCTGTACGTAATTCTCCTTTTTCAAGTGGAGTTTGTTTGTTGAATAATGGAACAATCAAATTGGAATAAAACATGCTGAAAAAAATTGAAATTGCACTAAAAACCAACCATGCAATCCACCAGAAATTAATTCCTGTTTTGTTATAAATCAAGATAAATAGTGCAATAAATATACTTCCTAACACTATTGCCAACAGCCAGCCTTTCAATTTATCGAGTATAAAAGTTTTGACAGTTGTATTATTAAAACCAAATTTTTGTTCTATAACAAAAGTATCGTAAATCGAAAAAGGAGTTGATAATATATCTGAAACAAAACCAATTATTCCAAAAAATAATAAAGCCATTACTATTGGATTTACAGTGTATTGCCTTACAAAATTATCTACAAAAGCAAAACCTCCTAATAATAACATAAGCATCATGGCAACAAAGGATAGAGTGGAAGTAAGTAAGGAAAATCTTTGATTTACTTTCTGATAATCCTGAGATTTTTTATATTTTTCTGCATCATAAATTTCTTGTAGTTCTTCTGGAAGTATATTACTCCAATAGGTTGAGTTTAAGTAATCGAGTATTCTTTCTACAATATAATCGAAAACCAGTATTGATATTATTATTATAAAAATTGTTTGTGCCATTGCGTTTATTAAGTATGTATGTTTGTTTAGTGCTTTGCAATTTATTAGTTACAGAATACTTTCTTTAATTTATTATTCATTAAATATATCCCATTATTTTATATACCAACATTCCAAACATTTCATGTGTGATGGTACGTAAATTTGTAAAGCTATCTAAATGAGGCATAAATAAATGATCGAAATTCCATAGTCTGCTGCCTGTATTTTTTGATGTTGGAAAAGCTGTTATATGCATTCCTGCTTTTTTAAAACAAGCAATTGAACGACGCATGTGAGTTGCATTTGTAATTAGTAAATACCTGCTTTCCTGCGAAAAAATATCATTTAATATTCGTTTTGAATTTATTGCATTTTGAAAAGTATTATCAGATGTTGAATCAACCAGAATATCATTTTCTGGAATATCAATATTTATTAAATACTTTTTTATAAATGATGCTTCAAATTGATCCCGATAAATCAAATGCCCCGGCCCTCCACTTACTAATATTTTTTTTACTTTCTTTTTTTTATAAAGATCAATAGCCTGAAAAAGCTTATCTCCATTTTCGCGGAAAATTAGTTTTTTATTAATATAATCGTAATTGACAATTCCTCCACCGAGAACAATAACAGCTTCAAACTGCGAATTAAGTTCATTTTGAGAAGGATAATCGATTTCCCACAATCTAACAATTTCATCTGTTAGAAATCTATTGGAAAACAAGTAAAAAACGATAAGTGATATTAAAAATAATTTATTTGAAAGCTTTTTATTTTTAAGCAAATACGTAATAATCAAAAGTGAAAATATCCAAAATAATGGATTGAGCAAATATGAAAAAATCTTTGATAACACAAAAAACATTTTAATATCCTCCGTTTCGTTTGCGTATGAACCACTCGGCTGTAAGTAAACCGAGAATCAGGAAAAATATCCATGTTAAGCTAATCAGGTCGTTGAATCGCTTTTGAGTGTATTTAACAGTTTTAATGTCATCTCTATTTATAAGTTTTTCTACTAAACTTTCTATTTGAACTGGATAAACCATTTCCCCACCATTTTTCTTAGCTAAATTATACAACATCTGATGATTGGCAAGTGTATTGGAAAATTCTGCATCCATTGCAACTACACTGAAAACTCCATTTTGAGTAAGTGTTTTGTTTTTAAGCTTAACAATTGCCTGAAATTTATAATCTCCTTGAGGATAGATGCCCGCATTAAGGTGATATGCATTAAAGGTTCTGCCAAACTGATATTGGAATTTTTTGCCCGAACTATTACTAATTGTCATATCAATGTCGGCGTCATTGATTAATTCATAACTATTATTATATAATTCAGCATCAAACTCTATGTTTTGATTTTCCTCAAAAATCGTATTATTTATTACCTTAAACAAACCTTTTTCAACTCTAATTGATAGATATTGAACTATTTTAGTTATAATCTCATCAAAAGCTTCCGTATTGTTTTTTTGTGCATAATTTGTCAATTTCCATTTCCATAATCCTTCACCACAAATTATTCCATTTTTAGTTCCCAACGTTTGGTTAAATAGTATTAAAGGTTGATTTGTAGTTACATTACCAATTTTTTGATTCAATAAAGGTTCTGCCGAAGTTGAAATTTTATAAGTGCCATAGAATGATGTTAGTGGAGGAAAATTGTTTATCATTTTTTGAGTTTCTTCACTAACAGTAAAATAGGGAAATTCCTTTGTAAATATAGGTAAGGCATCATTAAATGCCTGATTTTTTATAGCTATTACCAAACCTGAATTTGAAGCATTAAATTGAGAAATATTGCTTTGAGCTCCAAGAATGAAAAGTACAGGTGTATTTGCTTTCTGTATATCGGCAAACAGTTTACCCATCACATTATTAACGGATGGCAATTGATGCAGGATTAGTAAGTTATAATCAGAAACCTGTTTATTAAAGTCATTTGCTAATACTACCTCAACATCATAGTTTTTATTGTTTTCAAGAGTTTGCTTAATAGCTGAAATATCCGGATGAGGTACTGCCGATAATATCAGTATTTTCTGACGTGCATCCAACACTTCAATAAAAATATCCTTACGGTTATTACTTAACGTAATTTCATCAGTAACAGGTGAAATACTTATTGTATATCTTTGAATTCCACTTTCTTTAGCTTCTGAAATAAAATTAATGGTTTCACTGTATTGATCGTTAGAGATGTTAATTGTTTTATTGAAAATCTCTTTTTGTCCATGTGTAACTTTCAATTTAGCTTTTTGACCAATGGCTTTGTTTGCATTTACAATTATTTCCAGAGGAAAAGTATTCCCAAGATAAGTTATACGATTATAGTTAACTTTTTTAATCAGCAAATCTTTTCTTAAAATAGTATCGCCTAATGCAATGCTGTAAATGGGTGCTTTTATTTTTCCGGAAGCATATATTGGATTGTTTCCTTTGTTAAAAATCCCATCACTTGCAAGTATGATAGCACCCACATTTCTGTTGGTATAACGTGTAATCAGATCCTGAAACAATAAAGCAATATCAGTTTGTTTGCCATCATAATTAAAAGGTAAACCTTCTACAACTTTATCGTCAAAGCTAAACGATTTCACTTCATATTTTTTCGATAATTGCTTCAAGAGATTATCAATCTTTTGCTTATATTCTTTTTTATAAAATGCAGAATCCTTGTTAATGGTTACCGACTGTGAATTATCCTGAGCAAAAACGATAATGGGTTTCTCGTTTGTGTGAACAATAGTTTTCAATAATGGTGTCATTAATAAAAATGACAATATAAAAACCACAGTAAAACGCAGAAATGCCATTACTTTGGTAAGTAATGGCGAAAAATCATGGCGTTTGTTTTTGTAGTACATTATAACTGCATAGCCTAATCCTGCTATAATGCATAAAAAGACCATCCAAAATGGATATTCTGTACTGATATTCAAAATGTTATTTGTTAAAGATTAATTTTCAATGCTAATAATTATTACTTTTATTAAAATTAATAATTAAAATTAGGTATTCATTGCACCACAAACATTAATAACTTGTCCGCTTATATATGAAGAAAGATCGGAACCTAAAAATAAGCATAGATTAGCCACATCTTCAGGTTTCCCGGTGCGTTTTAACGGAATATCCTTGATCCAGGTTTCTTTTATTTCCGGTGGTAGCTGAGCAGTCATTTCTGTTTCAATAAAACCTGGTGCTACTGCATTGCAGCGAATATTTCTTGAGCCAAGTTCCTGTGCTATTGACTTTGTAAATCCAATAATTCCGGCTTTTGAAGCTGCGTAATTGGATTGACCAGGATTTCCTGATCTGCCTACAACTGAACTCATATTTATTATAGATCCAAAACGTTGTTTAAGCATCACTTTCTGAACAGCTTTGGTGAGATTAAAGACTGATTTAAGGTTTACATTCATAACCAGATCCCAGTCGTTTTCACTCATACGCATTAATAAACCATCGCGTGTTATACCTGCATTATTAACTAAAATATCTATTTGTCCAAAATCGTTAGCTACATCACTTATAAGTTTTTCGGCAGCTTCGAATGAAGCGGCATTGGAAACATAAGCTTTAGCTTTTATACCCATGCCATTCAATTGATTTTCTAAAGCAGTTGCGTTTTCATCGATTGCTAAATCAGAAAAAGCAACATTGGCTCCATTGGAAGCAAAACAAATTGCAATGGCTTTGCCAATACCTCTTGAAGCTCCTGTAATTAAAGCAGTTTTCCCTTCTAATAAATTCATTGTTTGTCGAATTAAATTTGATGCAAAGATAAGAAAAAAAGTTTGGAGTTTGTAATGTTGTTTATGATTTACTGTATTGGGATATTATTGAAAAGGACATCATTTAAATATTACTATGTATTGCTTATTATTAAAGGTTTACACAATTTTGAAAGTAATAGATTGTATTTGAATGGAATTTTATCTTTACGGTTTATTATATTTCAAATAGCAGTTTTTCTCAATTATATATTTTAATAAATTGCTTACTTTTAATTTACCCAAAATTCGTAATAATTCTTTATTAGTGTTTTATTATTAGCTGTTTGCAGGATTTTATAGTCATTTTTTTTTGTAAAATTTGTGTAATTTGTTTAATTCTTGGCTGATAGATTAAAATCTGTGAATATCTGGAAAGATTATTTAAAGAAAAAATCTGAAAAATTAATAAAATATAATTTCTTAACTGCACGGGTTGTAGCCGTATACAACCAACGCAGAAATTCTGTATCTATCATTTCCTGAGTTAGATAACCCTGATCTACAAATACAATATTCCATTGTCCACCTTGAGTTTTATGGCAAGTGAGTGAATATGCAAATTTAATTTGTAATGCATTGAGATATGGACTATTTTTTACTTTTTGTAATCGTTCTCTTTTGGTTGGGATGTCTTCATAATCCAGCATAATTTCATTCCACATTTTTTTATATTCATCAAAAGGTAAGGATGGTGATTCTAACATGATTGTATCGAGAAGTATCTTTACTTCAAGATCTTTTTCATCTGGAAAATCTATCATTCTGATAGTTATATTTGCAAAATGGAACCCATACATTTCTTCCAGTTTGCCGATTTTTAGTATTTCGATGATATCTCCATTTGCAATAAATCCGGTTTCCGAATCATCGGGAAGCCAGAAATAATTGTTTTTTACAATCATGAGAAAATCACCTGCTGATATTTCATTATCTTGGTAAAGAACTCTTTTTCGGATTTCTTGATTAAAAAGATTAGCTCGTTTATTTGATCGGCAAATCACCACAATGTCTTCCCGCTCGAATTGTGAATAACTTGAATTTAAAGCTTCTTCCAATTCATTTCCTGATATACGGACTACATCATCAAATCCTTCGAGATTAAAAAATGGAGGATTAAAATCCTCAGCTTTCACTTTTTGACGAAGTTGAGTAGCATTTGTTAATATACCTGATTCGTGAGCTTGTCTTACAACTTGTGTTAATTCATGCTCTGTAATGTCTAATCTAAAAGCAGTTTTTAGATAATTCTTATCTAAAGCCGGACTTAAGTTGGAACCAACAGGTGGGAGTTGTGCCGTATCTCCAATTAATATCAAATTACAATGGTATCCGCCGTTTATATATAATATTAAATCATCCAGAAGACTTCTTCCCGAAAACAATCCACTTCCATTATTACTTGTGCTATCAGGTATCATAGATGCCTCATCAACAATAAAAATGGTGTTTTTATGCATGTTTTGCTGTAAAGTAAGAAAAGTATGACCTTCTTTTCCTGTTTGAATCCTGTATATTTTTTTGTGAATTGTAAAGGCTCTGTTACCGGAATATTCAGATAAAACCTTGGCAGCTCTTCCAGTAGGAGCAAGTAATACTGATTTTTTATTGAGATAGGGGAGCGTTTTTACCAAAGCACTTACAATTGTTGTTTTTCCTGTGCCAGCATAACCTTTTATTAAAAACGATTTTTCGTTGTCTAATTCCTGAAAAAAAAGTCCCAGTTTATGGATTAATTCTTTTTGATCGGAAGTTGGTTCAAAATTAAAGAATCTGTTGATAATTTTACTTATATCGTTAGCGTGCATATTGTTGTGTGTAGTCCAAACTTAAAGTAAATGATTTTTTTAGGTTGAAAATTAATTACAAATTTACCAAAATAATTAATACATATAGGAATTTAAATGTGTAATACAAAAGTGTTTTTATATTATATTTAATTATTAATTGATTCTGATTGATTTATCTATAAATTTAACTATTAAATGATGCGTCGCTTATTAAAATTTTAATTCTGCTTGTTTCTGATTTGAAAAAATACAATAAAATCAGAAATATTTTAATCTTAAAATCGAAAAATAATTATCTTTGCTCTTATATTCTTTTCAGTAATAAATATCAACTATTTAATATTTTACAATATGCGTGCAGTTATTCAGCGTGTTAATAATGCTTCTGTAGAAATTGATGGCAAAATATATAATACCATAAAAAGAGGTTTGCTTATTTTTTTAGGAATAGAAGAATTAGATAATCAAGAAGATATTGTTTGGTTAAGTGGGAAAATTTCCAGATTGAGAATTTTTAACGATATTACAAATGTAATGAATTTAGATATTAAAGATATTGATGGCGAAATATTGTTAATCAGTCAATTTACTTTGTATGCATCTACAAAAAAAGGGAATCGTCCTTCTTATATTAAATCTGCAAAACCTGATTTTGCTATTCCTGTTTATAATGAATTTGTAAACCAATTGACTGAGGATACCGGTAAAATAGTTAAAACCGGTATCTTTGGAAGTTACATGAAAATAAATTTAGAAAATGATGGACCTGTAACAATCAGTATAGACTCGAAAAATAAAGAATAAATAAAATTTTAATTGTTAATGAATTACATGTTTACAATTCATCTGTTTCAATTAAATTAAATGGAATTTTTGCCATTTCCGACATTTGTTCTCCGGCTTCTTTCATATCATCATCGCCTTCTTCGTAATACCAGTTTATTTCAATTTTAGTTCCTGATTTGTAAAATACACCCAGGTTTTTTAGTAAAGTAAGCAAAAATTTTGCTGATGATGAGTTAAAATATTCAAGTTTAATATCAAATTTACTTATAGTATTATTATTGTTGCTTTTAAAGAAATTATCAATCCAGGTAAGGATGGGTTCGTAAAAGTCCTTTACATTTTCAGGTCTTGATTCTCCTGAAATTTCAAATGTTTTATTGATGTAATCAAAACAAATTTTAGGAGTTATTTCTGTTGCATTTATTAAAAGATTATCCATTTTATTATATTGTTATATCGTTAATTACTATTGTTAATTCAAAAAAAGTAGTTTCAGTATTATTATTTGTAAACTTATAATTAATTTGATTTCCCGATTTTATAGCCATATCAACAAATCCGAGTCCTGCACCTCCTTTGTCAGAAATACTTCCGTTGTTTATTATTTCTTCATATAATTTTTTCAAACCATCTTTATCCAGGCTATTTACAATATTTATATGTTTTGTTAATATTTCGGCCTGTTTTATTGCAATTAGGTTTTTTGTAATTATTTTAAAACTGTCTTCATTTTTTAGTAGATGAATTTGAGGTAATACATCTGCATTTTCATTATCAATAATTGCATATTTATGAATATTTTCAAGACATTCAATTAAAATATTTATTATTTTCTTTTTAACTATATTCTTACTGTCAATTTCATTTATCGCCTCTTTAGCCTGATTGATTAATTTTTCGATGGTTTCAAAATGATAGATTCCTTTATAGCTTAGTAATACTTTTTCTTCCATATTACTTGATTTTTTATTTATTTTTAATCCAATTACCATAATATCATCATATTGTTCAATATTACCTTGCCAATCTGTTAATGTCTTCTCCAGTTTTTCTTTCTGTTGTTGCATCGTAAAATCCTGAAGTTCTATCAGATACTTTTTAAATTGTCTGCTAAGGAATTTTTTTCTGTTAGGACCCCCAAACTGATCCACATATCCATCAGAAAACATGTAAATAGTATCATTGTTTTGTAATTGATATTTATTGTTTTTAAATCCAATAAAATTTTCTGTAAATGATTCACCTATTGAATGTTTATCAGCTTTTAATTCAATTAATTCTCGATTTCTTATAATATAAATTGGATTGTTTGCCCCGGAATATTCCAATTGATATGTTTGTTTATTTATTACACAAATCGAAATATCCATACTATCCATTACAATATTTTCATCATCCGAAAGTTGTAATGTATTGTATAAAGTTTCGCTTAACGCATTTAAGATAGTAGCTGGATTGCTTAATTTCTGTTCATTAACAGCTTGTTTTAGAAGATTATATGCAACAATACTCATAAATGCTCCGGGAACTCCATGTCCGGTACAATCTATTGCAGCAATGATAA
Organism: uncultured Bacteroidales bacterium; assembly: GCA_903936865.1. Classification (GTDB taxonomy): domain Bacteria; phylum Bacteroidota; class Bacteroidia; order Bacteroidales; family JACABE01; genus JACABE01. Next base: position 25,298 of record CAIZXK010000314.1, read on the forward strand.
TTTTATTTGTATCTTTTGCTGCTGATGAAAACCAGTAAAAATCACCACTAACTATGTCTTTGGGTTTATAAAGGATGAAGTTGGTACAGAAAAAATTCTGAATACATTTTGAATGAGGTAATATGGCATTTTGTATTTTTTGAGCATAAAGTATGCTGTCTGTGATATGTTTCTTTTGTTCTGTAATCTGATCTCTTTGTTGAATTGCAATATTTTTTTGAATTTCAACTTCTTCTTTTTGGAAATTTATTTCCTTGTTTTGGATTTCCAATTTAAGATTTACTGTCTTTTTATCAATATATTGTTTGTAAAGTAATAAGGCGATAAAAAGAATTAAAACAAATCCAATAAGAATAATATAATTTATAATACGTTGAAATTGAATTTCTTTCTCGTTTTTCTTGATTTTTAATTCATTAAGTTCACTTTGTTGATTTAAAAATAAAATTTCCTTTTGTTTTTTTTCTGTTTGATATTTTGTTTCAATTTCATTTATTTGTTTATGATTCGTTTCATTAATCATTGAATCTTTTATAGTAATATAATTTGATTGGTTTAAATATGCTTTTTCGAAATCATTTAATTTTGCATATATTTCAGATTGTAACTGATAGTTTTTACTGATAATTTCTTTTAAACCAATTTCTTTAGCTAGTGTAATGCTTTGAATTGAATAGTTTATCGCAAGTTGAAGATTATTATTTTGTTTGTAAATATTGGCAAAATGCAAATAGCAAGAGGCTATCCCTGTTTTATTTCCCATCTTTTGGTTTATCACCAGCGATTGTTTAAAATAACTCAATGCTTTATCCTGATTGTTTTTTGTAATATATATTTCCCCCAAATTGTTCAAAGTATTGGCAATACTTTGCATGTTTTTACTTGCAGTTGCAAATTCGAGTGATTTCTCAAAGTATTCAAATGCTTTGCTGTCGTTTTTTATATTTCATAAAAAGAAAACAAAAATAATTAAATTTAAATAAACATAAATATTAAA
>CAIZXK010000315.1 GCA_903936865.1 uncultured Bacteroidales bacterium
ATATTGAAAATAAAAAATATAATGATTAAAATAATGTTTTTAATAATTCGTTTAAAATATTATTTTATTTTTGCATAACTATTTAAATCAAGAATATATTTTAAAAATCAAGAATAATTTTAACAGATGAAAAAAATACAAATGGTTGACTTAAAAAGTCAATATGAAAAAATCAAAACCGAAGTTGATAAAGGAATCCAGGAAGTTATTGATAATTGTGCTTTTATAAATGGGCCAGCTGTACATGGATTTCAGGCAGATATGGAAAAATACCTGGGTGTAAAACACGTAATTCCATGTGCAAACGGAACTGATGCTTTACAGGTTGCTATGATGGCTTTGGGTTTAAAACCAGGTGATGAGGTTATTACTGTTTCTTTTACATTTATTGCTACAGCAGAAGTTATCGCTTTATTAGGTTTTACACCGGTTTTGGTTGATGTTGATCCGGATACTTTCAATATTTCTATAGAATCATTAAAGAAAGCCATTACTCCAAAGACAAAAGCAATTGTTCCTGTTCATTTATTCGGACAATGTGCTGATATGGAATCTATCATGGAAATAGCAGCAGAACATAACCTTGTTGTTATTGAAGATGCTTGCCAGGCTATTGGAGCTGATTATATTTTTAAAGACGGTAGTAAAAAGAAAGCCGGTACAATTGGTCATATTGGTTGTACTTCTTTTTTTCCATCCAAAAACTTAGGTTGCTATGGTGATGGTGGTGCTATCTTTACCAATGATGATGAGTTGGATAAACAAATGAGAGTGGTTGTTAATCATGGAATGGTAGTTCGCTATTATCATGATTTTATTGGCATAAATTCCAGATTGGACAGTATTCAGGCTGCCATTTTAAGAGTTAAATTACAACATCTGGATGAATATGCTAAAGCCAGAAATTATGCTGCCAACTATTACAGTAATGCATTTGCCAATAATCCCAAAATTATTACTCCCGTAACTGCAAAGAATTCAACCCACGTTTTTCATCAATATACGTTGGTATTGAATAATGTGGACAGAACCGAACTGATAAATCACATGACTGCTAAAGATATTCCTGCCATGATTTATTATCCAGTGCCTTTGCATTTACAAAAAGCTTACATCGATTCACGTTATAATGAAGGTGACTTTCCTGTTACAGAAGCTTTATGTGCATCTGTGGTTTCTCTGCCAATGCATTCTGAATTAGATGATGAACAATTAAAATATATTACCGATAGTTTCCTGGAATTTATAAATAAATAAATCCTGAATAAAATGGAAAAGGAATTTTTTGCCCATGAAACATCTATAATAGATGAAGGTTGTATAATTGGGAAAGGAACAAAAATCTGGCATTTTACACATATCATGTCAAATTGTACGATTGGTGAAAACTGTAACTTTGGACAAAATGTAGTGGTTTCGCCCGAAGTAGTTTTAGGTAGAAATGTTAAAGTTCAGAATAATGTTTCCATTTATACCGGAGTTATATGTGAAGACGATGTTTTTCTGGGTCCTTCCATGGTTTTTACAAACGTAATTAATCCAAGAAGTGCAGTAAACCGCAAAAGCGAATACGCCCGAACGTTGGTTAAAAAAGGTGCTACCATCGGAGCTAATGCTACTATCGTTTGCGGACATGATATTGGTGAATTTGCATTTATTGGAGCAGGTGCTGTTGTTACAAAAACTGTTCCGGCTTATGCTTTGATTGTCGGAAATCCTGCCAGGCAAATAGGCTGGATGAGCGAATACGGTCAACGATTGGCTTTTAATCAGGAAGGCATAGCCATTTGTCCGGAAAGCAAAGAAATGTATAAATTAGCAAATGGAGTAGTAAGCAAAATAGCTTAGTAAAAGAAATGAACAACAATAAAATTAATTTCGGATTGATAGGAGCTGCCGGTTATATTGCTCCACGCCACATGAAGGCGATTAAGGATACTGGTAACGATTTGGTTGCGGCTCTTGATAAATTCGATAGCGTTGGTATTATCGACAGCTATTTCCCTGATGCCGATTTCTTTCTGGAAGCTGAGCGTTTCGATCGTCATCTTGATAAACTGAGGAGAAAAGGTAAAAATAAAATAGAATATGTAAGCATCTGTTCTCCAAATTATCTTCATGATTCTCATATCCGTCTGGCTTTACGCAATGATGCGCATGCCATTTGCGAAAAGCCATTGGTGCTTAATCCCTGGAATATTGATGGATTGGAAACCATGGAAAAAGAAAGTGGCAAAAAGATTTTCAATATTCTGCAATTGCGTTTGCATCCTTCGTTAATTGCTTTAAAGCAAAAGATTGATGCCGATAAATCGGGGAAAGTGTATGATGTAAATCTGGCTTATATTACGAGTCGCGGAGGTTGGTATCATTATTCGTGGAAAGGTGATAACAGCAAATCGGGTGGAATTGCAACTAATATCGGTGTGCATTTTTTCGATATGCTTACCTGGATTTTTGGTGGGATTAAGGAAAACATTGTTCATTGTTACGAAACTTCCAGAGCAGGAGGTTTTCTCCAGCTCGAAAAAGCCAGCGTTCGCTGGTTTTTAAGTATCGATTATAATGATATTCCTGAAAATATAAAAGCTTCAGGACAACGTACCTATCGTTCGATTACTGTTGAAAACCAGGAAATAGAATTCAGTGGTGGTTTTACTGATTTGCACACGCAATCGTATCAGCATATATTGAATGGAAATGGTTTCGGATTATCGGAAGCCAGAAATTCAATTCAGATTGTGCATGATATACGTCATAAAGAGAAGGTTGGCTTAACTGGTGATTATCATCCATTTTTAAAGAAATAGGTATTAATAAATCTGCCAGATTTGAAGTAATTATATTGTTAAGAACCTGAGGTTTTGGAATAATAAAATGAATGTAAATCTGGCAGATTTGGAAGAAAGAAACAATAGTTACAAATCAACCCTGACAGGGTTAAAAACCACTGTCAGGATTGAAATATTAAACAAAACAAATACAATTTAATATGAATATTTTAGTTACAGGCGGAATTGGTTACATTGGTTCACACACAGTGGTTGAACTGATGAATCGCGGACATAATCCGATTATTATCGATAATCTGGTAAATTCGGATATTGAAGTGGTGGATCGTATTGAAAAAATTACTGGCAAACGTCCGGTGTTTGA
>CAIZXK010000316.1 GCA_903936865.1 uncultured Bacteroidales bacterium
GGCATTGTAATTATAGCTTATTTTGCAGCCTATCTGGCTCCATTATATCATATTGCCTTATTTGCAGCTATAATACTTGGATTATCATTGCATTTGCTGGTTCCGCTTTTGGTGTTGATTTCTATTTTTATTATCTACAGAAGGATAGAAAAAACTAAAATCGAAAAATATGTTTTTGTAATGGGTATTATTACACCTCTTATCGTTTTAAGCATATTTTTGGTTAGATGGAATAATTTCAAAGCAGAAATTCACAATGCAAGTGCTTCAATTATTACCCGTCCTGATAATACCTTGCCCGAATGGGTATTGTTCTGTCAGGATATTTCCTCCGATAACTTTACACAAAGGATTATAGAAGGCACACTGGTATATGATACCTTTTATGATTTATGGCAGGGATGGAATAACACTTCTTTTGATGAAGTAAAAAGACACGATCCGATGGTAAATGTAGGCTTGGCTCTGCTTGGCGATGTTAACCTGGATACCGATACACGAATAAAAATCCTTAAATCGCAATATAATGCCCGTCATATAGCACAACGCAAGTTATGGTCGGGTAGAGATTTGGAAACCATAGATGTATTGAATGACATCAGAATATTTCCGGATTACAGATTGGCATATACAGAGAAAATAATTACTATAAAAAATTCAAACCGCTGGGAAGGAGATATGCAGGAAGCAGCTTTTACTTTTTACCTGCCCGAAGGTTCGGTAGCAACATCCTTATCGTTATGGATAAATGGCAAAGAAGAAAAGTCGAGATTAACTACAAAATCCAAAGCAGATAGTGCCTACACAACAATTGTAGGTGTCGAAAACCGCGATCCATCATTACTGCACTGGCAGGAAGGAAATACGTTAACAGTTACCGTATTTCCATGTACTCCTAAAGAGAACAGGAAATTTAAAATAGGTATTACAACACCACTCGAAAAGCTTCAAAATATACTTACCTTAAATAATGTATATTTTGATGGTCCGCTCTGCAAAAACATCATGGAAACAACAAGCATTACCCTAGTATCTGATCATAAAATTGAAAATCTTGATTTACCAAAAGGATTCAAATCTAATCTTAATAATAATTATACCTATACAGGCGATTTCCGTCCTTACTGGGAAATAAAGTTAAAGGCAACTCCCCTATCCTCAGAATCATTTTCATTTAATAATTACAATTATAAACTAAGTGAATTAAATAAGCAAAGGCAGAAACTTGATTTAAAGGCACTATATCTCGACATCAATAGCTCATGGACCAGAAATGAGTATGATCAAGTAATGAATAACTCTTCCAAACAAAAGATTTATGCATTTCACGATAAAATGATAGAAATTAATGATGAAAATAAAGATCAGGTGTTTGAGATTTTGAATAAGAAACGCTTTAGCTTATTTCCTTTTAATAAAATCAAGCATACCGAAAACGCAATTGTTGTGAGTAAATCCAATGAGTTATCTCCAAATTTATCAGATCTGGAAGGCAGTGTTTTTTTAAATGAATTAATAAGTAAAATTTCAACAGACAGCAATCAAATCAATCTTTTTCAGCTGGGAAATATCAGTTCACCTTATATAAAAACGCTTAAAGAGTTTGATATCTTTAATTTCTCTAAGGGAAATACAGAAAAGCTGAATCAATTTATCAAAGATCAGAATTATGTACTTACCAATCAAAATCCAAATCAAACAGATATTGATATAGCTGGGATTTCAATAAGCAGAGACAATACGAAAGGAAATGGAAAAGCTCCTGATCATTTGCTCCGATTATTTGCTTATAATAAAATAATGAAAGATATCGGTAGAAACTATTTTAACAAAAACTCCGATTACATCAGCAAAGTGGTTAGCATTGCTAACGAAGCATACATTGTATCTCCCGTTTCCAGTTTAATTGTACTTGAAACAGTAAAAGATTACGAACGGTTTGGAATAGATGAAAATCAAAACAGCTTAAAGAATGCAAGCATGAAATCATCGGGAGCAGTTCCCGAACCTTCAGAATGGGCTTTAATTATACTGTTTATATTATTGTTAACTTTCCTTGTTTTTCGCAATAAGATTCTATCAAAATTCGGATGGATAAAGAATTTATAAATTCAAAAGCATTCAGATATTGGTTAATTGGGATTTCATTCCTGGTTTTTCTGTATCTGAGCTATGATA
>CAIZXK010000317.1 GCA_903936865.1 uncultured Bacteroidales bacterium
GCCCCATTGTCATAAAAAATGGTAATTATTCGTGTTGATAGCGCTGTTAGCCATTCATGGTGGAGACTTAAAGGGCGGTTGAGGTTTGGGATTCTAATTAAAACACTCAAATAAAAAATTATAAGTAATTGCTGGGACATTTTTTACTTTAACAGCATCTCTTTCTTTTTTTGGTAAAAGTCTTGCTTCTGTTATAGTTAATAAATATTTTTTGGGATATTTAATAGCATCAAACCAAGTTTGAATGTCTATATTTTTTTTTACTTCAGGATCGCTGATGCAACTGTAAATGTTAAGTTTTGTTTTCATATTTTATCTCCTTATTATAAATTTACTCCTTTGGCTTCGGGTAAGGAGGGCAGCGGTGATCAAACCGCTGCAACCCGTCAATATTTATAAATGCTATTGATACATTTCATCTTCAATTATATATATGTAGAAATTTCAAAAAATGGTTTTATTTTTGTTATTATTAAAATTTTCTTCTAAAAAAAATCCAAACTATTGCCTGGATTTTCTTTTTTAATTTTATAATTGACTCATTAAAAAAACTAATTCAACTAATTAAACTACTTTTTTAATTCAAAAAACATATTATTAATATCGATTATTTTTTTCAAAATCAATTAAAAGAATAATAACAAACAACCCCTCTTTACTACAAGAAGGGTTGTTTAATCTATTATAAATGATGATATTCAGCATTCGTTTCATTTTCTGAAAGATAAACACCTTTATTATAGGCATTTAGATTTTTCTTTATATAAAATTTATCATCCATACCATTATCTCTCAGTATCTTAACTGCATCAGATAAGAACTTTGCCCAATCAATAGTCTTATATATGCCTTTATAATAGTTTAACATACCTATTTTAACGGAACCCACGAATGGTATTACTTGTGATAATAAATTTAAAGATTGCGCTGGTATAATGACAGGTTCAAAGCTTATAAAATTAGCTACACCAGCTTCTGAGAATTGTCTTAATCCTGATATTCTGCTAGTTGGTATTGGGGCACCACTTTCCCATTCAAGCGAATGTATGTCATTATCAAAGGTTAAGGTTGTGCCAATTTTAATTCTATTCCCAAAAGATTTGATTAACTCAATGTCTTTCAGTGCTTTTTCAGGATTTTTAGTCAATATTGCCACTTTGTGACCAAAGTTATTTAAAATTTCAAGAATTTTTGATGTTTCACCATTCTCAGCTTGGCAATAAGGATCCCCCGTGAAGCTAAGTAATATTTGTTTTTCACAACCTTTATACTTTTTTGCGGACTTTATAATCCTGTCATAATCTATTTTAATTTCAACCACATTATGATTATAATCGGGGTTCCATCTTCCCTTTTGATCATTGACATAGCAGTAATAACAATTATGGTCGCAACCACTAAAATAGTTAAGGGCTAATGGGCTGTATTCGTAAGCTTTGCCTTTCGGCTCATAAATTATCATGTATTTATTTTATTTAAGTTTATTAATTTTGTTTTTCTATTGCGCTTTATATTTTTTTTGAATGCGCAAATTCAAATTAGATTTTAGTTATATTCTCATTTATTTTATAGTTTTTTTCCTCCTTTACTTTTATTAATTGATAATGCTTCTAGGACTTTATGTTTATCAAAAATGATAGTTCTTTGAATTTGACTATAGGGTATTTTCCCGCTATTTTTAATCGACTGAGCTGTTACAGTGCTAACATGAAGAAATTTAGCTAATCCATCTATGCCATAGATATATGGTTCAGTGTCGATTACAGATGGACATTGTTGTTGTTGAATTGAAGCTATTGATGCTTCAATTGCTTCTAATTTATTAATCATCTGCGATATAGCTGATGGTAAATTTTCAAAGGTTAAGTTTTCGTTGTACATTTTTAAAATTTTATTTATTATTGGTTTTAATTTTTGATAAATATGTAATAGAAAGCAAAAAACCTTAATCCAGATAAATAAAATTATAAGTTAATAACCATGTTAATAAA
>CAIZXK010000318.1 GCA_903936865.1 uncultured Bacteroidales bacterium
AATTAAATCAAATGGAACACATTTATGTGAATAGGTTTACTAAGAATTACTTATTAAAATCTTCAGATTATATTACAATTAATATAGTAAAGAAACAATTTAAAAAGAAAATATTGTTTTTTTTCTTATTGATTATCCTAGTTTTAGATATTAATGCACAAAAAGCAACAATGCTTTTTTCAAAAAGCATGCTGAATAAAACAAATAAGATGATATCAATAGAATTGTCTGATTCATCAGGGACAACCAATCCATCATCAGAATTTTTTAATCAATCGGAAATGATTTATTTTGTGGTAAAACCTCAAGAAGGTCAAGATTGGACATTAAGCCGTAAAGATGCTGAAAAAAAATTAATTGAGATAAAATTAATTCAATCCATAAATATGATTACATCAGCCCAACCTAAAATAATAATGTATTTAGATGAAATTCGTGGTGTGGTATTGTCTTATCCTAAATATCAGGTTAGTATATTAAAAGAACTAAAATTCAAATTTGATGAAGTTGAATCTGATCCAATTTTTATACCCGAAAAACTTTGGCCTAAATATAAAAAATATAGTGATATTATAATAAATTCTCAATTCGCTTCATCAAATGGAGATTATATAAATGCATTTAAAACATTAACAAAACTTTGGAATAAAGATACCCTTTTAGCAAAATTCTCTTTTTATAATTCTGCTAAAGACTCATTAACTGATTATTCTGACAAAATAATAGCACAGTCAACTACTCAATTTTCAAAGAATCTTGACATATTCAAATCAAATATTACAGAACAAAATCTAAACCAATTATTTGTATTAAAAGATTCTATTTTTGAAACCTTAACTTTTTTAAATTCATTTTTAGATACTCTTAAAAATGAAATTGATGCAGTTTCCAGATTGGTAACAATTGAGACTCAGAAAAAGAATATATTGTCAAATTTAGACAAATCTCGGTTAATGTTCAGAAAGAAAAAATTAGCATTATTTGAAGAAAAAACGTATCAGGATTATCAGTTAAAGGTTTATTCAGAAGCGATTGCTAAAGTAATTACCTCCGTTGATAAAATCAAACAAATTTCAAGTCTGGATAGTATTAATGTAGCTAAAATTAAAAGTTTTCCAACAATAAACAAGGAAATAATTGATATGGGCTGGAGTAATGATTTTCAGTCTATTTGCAAACTTCTTAATGAAAATATAATCAGATTTGGATATCTTTTTAACGACACTGCTATTAACAATTTCTCGCAAAACAAGCTTAACGAACCTCAACCATATTTTGCACTTTTTAAGGCTATTAATGCACTTGTAAAAAAAGATAAACGATTATTTATAGAACTTGTAAATCAAAGTATGTATGCCATTTCAGATAAAGACCTACTTTCTAGTCTTGACTTGTATGTAGCTTTAGTTAATAATGAAATTACGAACAATGATGAATACTGGGAATTGCTTCAAAGAGGTTATTATTCTCAAATTACAGGATCTTTGCAAGAAGCAAAATTAAGTTATGATAAAGCAGAAAAGTTATCAAATTCTGGTGAAATATTGTTTTTTCTAATGGCTGAAACCAATTTAAAACTTGGTGACAGGTATAGTGCAGAAATTTATTTTAAAAGGGCAAATACAATTAATCCTAAATTTATTTTACCAAAGTTGTATCAAATTGAATTTCTAATAGAAGACAAAGATTATGAAACGGCATTAACTTTAGTTAATGAGGCACTTATAAGTAATCCAATCTGGTATTTTTATTATAAAAAGGCTTTATTACTTGGTTTAACTGGGAAATTTAATGAATCAAAATTATTACTTGTTAATAACTGTTTAACTTTAAACCCTTTAAATTATGATCAATATCTCGTTTTAGGTGATGTAAATAATGCATTAGGTGATGCAAAATCAGCTAGAGAATGCTACATGAAAGCTGGAAATATTAAACCAAATGATAACGGATATAAAAACCGTATGGAAAATCTGAAACAAAGTCAGGAAGTAAAACCAATTAAATAATTTTTAAAATTGTACAGAATTTTTTATCATGTAATAAATTATTTTAATTAATAAGTTTAAACAGTAAAGTATGATTTATTTGGTTATATTTTACTGAAAGACAATAATCTGTATGAATTTTTATTGTTTGATCGTTTTATTCAATAGTTCGTTAAACTTTGACCAAATTTATTCCTGCAAAAATTAATTTAATTGATTATTAGTATATTATGCAAATATATGCTACTATGTCAAAGGTCTCAATATTCGCTACTTATAAAAGTTTAACGAAGTATTGTTAATAAATAGATTGAAATATTATTATATATAGATTTTGATTAAATTAATTTAATGTGTAAGTTTGTACAATTAAGACCATAAATAACACGATCATGTTTTTTTTTAGAAAAAATACTCCTACCTGGTTGATATTCATTATTGATTCAACAATATGTCTGTTTTCAGTTATAATAGCATATTTACTCCGATTCAATTTTTCCATTCCTCCATCGGATATGGCAGACTTACCTATTGTTATTGCGTTAATAATGATTTTCAGAATATTAAG
>CAIZXK010000319.1 GCA_903936865.1 uncultured Bacteroidales bacterium
AGGAATGGTTCTAATCCTATAGGATTTAGAATTCAAATGGCTTATGGAACATCTGGAACAAGCTGGACTAATGCTGGTGCCGATTTTTTGACTTCATTTCCTGCTGATGCCAATAATAACGGTTATACAATTGCACCTGTAATTACTTTGGTCGAAAACAAATACCTAAATGTTTCTCTAAATTCAAATAGTTTTTTATACTTAACCTGGAATTACTCTATTTTATCAGGGACTACAACCTCTAATTCTCAAGCACTTGCTTTAGACAATGTGTTTATTATTCCAATAGCTAAACCAACAGTAAATACCTTATCATGTATAAGTGCAACCACTTCTTATTTAATAGTAAAAGGTGAAATAACCAATGTTAACGGTGATCTGGCAACTGAAAGGGGTTTCATTATTTATGAAGCAGATGGCACCGATAAAATAATTGGACAAGCAGGAGTTACAAAATATGCTGAAAATGGATTATTTAATACCGGGCAGTTTATACATATGTTTAACAACTTATGTCCAGGAAAAACATATAGCATAAGAGCTTATGCAATAAATGCCTGTGGGATTACCTATGCTACCAAAAATAATTGTACAACTCTTTTTACTCCATTATTACTTAATGCAAATCAACCAATTTGCGAAAATAACAATTTCAGCATACAAGCAACATTAATTTCAGGAGCCACATATCATTGGACGAATTCAACAGGAATAATACAGTCATCAACAACCAATATATTAAATCTTAATTTACCGGCAGCTACATATACATACAATTGCTATTATACTTTAGCATGTGGTTATACTAGCCTGGTTTCAACCATCACAATAACGATTAGTCCAAAACCATTAACATCAAATATTTATCATAATTAATAATTTAAAACAATGAAAAAAATGAGAAACTTTTTCCTTTTTAGTATTTTAATGTTAGTAAGTATAGCATTAAGTGCTCAAAATCAAAATCCGACACAAAATGTTTGTGCGGGTTCTATAGAGAATTACAATGTAACTACATCATTAACGGGTTCTACATTTGCATGGAGCATTATACCGGCAATAGGAGGAACAGGATCAAGTACCACCAATAGCATTGATATTACTTGGGGAACAACTCCTGGTACTTACACAGTTCAGGTTGTTGAAACCTCGGCTGATGGTTGTGTGGGCGATCCAAAAACAGTAGCAGTAACGGTTATAGCAGCACCTACAGCCAATGCAGGTACAAATCAGACCTTATGTGCTCAGGTAGGAACAACAATTAATCTATCGGGAACAGTTGCTAATGCTATTTCACAGTCATGGACAACAACAGGAACAGCCGCAATTACAAATGCTACAACCTTAACACCTTCTTATACGTTTACTTCCGCTGATATTGCAGCAGGAAGTGTTAGTTTCACATTAACTGCGACCGGAAATGCACCATGTTTAATTGATACGAGTACAGTTACTTATACGCTTACAGCTGCACCAACACTTACAGTAGGCAACAATGGTCCGGTTTGTGAAGGCAGTACCTTAAGCTTAAGTTCAACCAATATTGCAGGCGCTACATACAGCTGGACAGGTCCAGGAGGTTTTGTCAATTCAACACAGAATCCTACCGTTTCGTCAAATGCAACTACTGCAATGGCTGGAACTTACTCTTTAACCGTAAGCGGAATTACAGGTGGATGTCCTGATGTAACAGGCACAACTACTGTGGTTGTAAATCCAAAACCAGCTACTTCATCAATCTGGCATAATTAGAAAAATAAAAAATTGTCAAACAAGTACTATATAATAATCTGTTTTTTTCTATGCTCAATAGCAGGCAGTGCTCAGACAATTGACACTGCATGCGTTGGGACAAACTGTATTTATAAAGTACATGGTGATATGGGGTCAACATTTAATTGGCATATTAATAATGGAGGCAATATAATATCAAATCCAACAAAAGACAGCATAATTGTCCAATGGGGAAATACAGGCGGTACTTTTCAGATATTTGTTATAGAGACTTCGATACACGGTTGCATTGGGGATACTGTTTTTGCAAAAGTTATGATAAAACAGGATCTGCCGATTGCAATAAACGGTGCTGATGAAATATGTTTAGGAGATACCGTTTTGTTAACAGCTGTAAATGTAACCTCGTATCAATGGAATAATGGAGTTAGCAATCAATCAATAGAGGTACATCCGCTTACAAATACACAATATCGTTTGATTGGAAATACTGCATGTAGAATCGACACTGCATATCACAATATAACAGTGAACCCCAAACCACAGGCAAATTTTGTTTATAGTCCCGAATTTCCATCTTTTGGCGAAGATGTAAATCTAAGTTATAGCGGAACAACAGCAGTAAATTATCAGTGGTTTGATAATATGAATAATTTGTTTTCAAATCAGCCAAATCCGTTTTTTGTAATTCAGGAACCTCTGCAAACAAAAATAAATCTGATTGTTTCCAATCAGTTCGGATGTATGGATAGCATCAGCAAAACCATTATTACCAATGGAAATATCAGTATCTGGATACCCAATTCTTTTACCCCGAACGGAGATGGGTTGAATGATATTTTTAAAGCAGAATCAGCATCAGAAGTCGATGATTTCCAGCTTTATATATACAACCGATGGGGTCAGCTTATTTTTGAAAGTAAGGATATTAATATTGGCTGGGATGGAAAATTTATGAATGAGTATGTAAAATCTGATGTATATATATTGACGTTAATCTACTCGGGGAAAAATTCAAAGGTAAGTCAACGTAAAGAGGGTTCTTTAAATGTTATTAGATAGATTAAAATACCCATTTAAAAAATAAACCACTATGGATTTCCAATCCATAGTGGTTTATTTTTTTCCGAATTACCACTAAATCTGTTTTTATTATAATACAGGTAATATTTCACTCTGTCTGAAATTATTTTCATACTATTATTCTTGAAAATAACTTCACTTTTCTCTTTATTTGGCATTAAAATTTCAGAATTCAATTCAAAATAACTCGGAAATGTGAAATTATAACAATCTACAAAAGCATTATCGTTTTTAATTTCAATCCAAAACGTATGTTAGGTTGAGAATCATATTGTGTATAAACTAAATACATCTGGCTTTTCGCCTTAAAAGCAAGAAATAATATCAATATCAAAACAAAAGTTTTTTTCATCGGTAAATTATTCTGCAATTGTTTGATATTTTATTTCCCAATATCATATTCCTGTAAAAATGACTTAAATTTTTAAACGATAAATACAGTATTATATTATATACATTCCATTCATAAATAATCGATTTAACAACCAATGTTACAAAATATTATTACAAACAAAGTTATATTTTTCTTGTTATAAAATCAAATAACTATACAAAAATACAATATTATGAGTGATGAAAATTTCTATTATCCATCTCAACATGTAATAGACAATGCAAATATAAAGGAATATGATGATTTATATAAATATTCTATTGAAAATCGTGAGGAATTCTGGGCCACTCACGCCGAGAATATTAACTGGTATAAGAAATGGGACAAAGTATTAGATAAAAGCAATCCACCATTTTATAAATGGTTCGAAGGAGGTAAAACAAACATTATTCTAAATGCCATTGATAGACATTTATCAACACCTGCACGTAATAAACTGGCAATAATATGGGAAGGTGAAAAAGGAGATGTCCGTACATTTTCATATTTTGCACTTAATCGCGAAGTAAGCGAGTTTGCCAATATTTTGAAAAGTATGGGAGTTAAAAAAGGAGATGTAGTAACCATTTATATGCCTCAGATTCCCGAACAGCTTTTTGCGATGCTTGCTTGTGCAAAGATTGGGGCAATTCATAGTGTTGTTTATGGAGGATTTAGCAGTGAAGCATTAGCCGACAGAATAAACGATGCCAATTCGCGTATGGTAATTACTGCAGACGGAGGTTTCAGAAGAGGAAAAGTTACTGAACTTAAAAGTGTTGTAAATAAGGCAATGGAGCTATCACCTACTATGGAAATCTGTATAACAATCAAACATGCCGGTATAGATGTATATATGGAAAACGACCGTGATTATTGGTTTCATGATCTTAAAGCTTTGCCTATTGCCAGCCATAAATGTGAAACAGAAGAAATGGATTCATCGGATACTTTGTTTCTGCTTTACACTTCGGGTTCTACTGGTAAACCCAAAGCACTTGTTCACACACATGGCGGATATAGTGTTTATACTTCTACTACGCATAAAATGGTTTTCGACATAAAACCCGAAGATCGTTTTTGGTGTGCAGCCGACCCTGGCTGGATTACCGGGCATAGCTATATTGTTTACGGACCATTAATCAACGGGGCAACTGTTGTGTTGTATGAAGGTGCACCCAACCATCCTTATCCTGATCGCTGGTGGAAAATGATTGACAAATATGGAATCAATATTCTTTATACATCTCCTACTGCCATAAGAGGATTAATGCGTTTTGGCGACTCATGGACCAAAAGACACGATTTAAGTTCACTACGATTATTGGGAAGTGTTGGTGAACCAATTAATCCGGAAGCATGGAAATGGTATCATCATGTAATCGGACAAGATAAATGCCCGATAATGGATACCTGGTGGCAAACCGAAACAGGAGGTTTTATGATTACTCCTTTACCCGTAACACCACTTAAACCTGGATCAGCAACCCGTCCGTTTTTTGGCAATGAAATAGCTGTAGTTGATGACGAAGGCAATGAAGTAAAAGCTGGAGAAGAAGGCAATCTGGTTATAAAATCACCATGGCCTGGTATGGCAGCTGGAATATTCCGCGATCCCGAACGTTTTATAAATACCTATTGGAAGAAATATCAGAAACAAGGCTGGTATCTAACCGGTGATTCTGCAAAAAAAGATGAAGATGGCTATTTCTGGATTATCGGAAGAACTGATGATGTAATAAAGGTTAGTGGTTATCGTTTGGGAACAGCCGAAATAGAAAGTGCCATAATCACGCATCCGGCTATAGTTGAGTCCGCAGCCATTGCTATTCCTCATGACCTCAAAGGGAATTGTATTCATATATTTGCCATTCTCAGAAAAGGATATGAAGCTTCTCATGAATTGGAAAAGGAACTTATCAATCATGTATCAATACATTTAGGTCCCATTGCAAGACCCGAAGAAGTGAAATTTGTTGATTCACTTCCTAAAACAAGAAGTGGTAAAATTATGCGAAGGATTCTTAAAGCCCGTATTCTAGGTTTGCCCGAAGGAGATATGAGCACATTAGAAGAATAATAAAATTTTCTGTTCTATAAAATGTTTTCTAAAAAGCAAAATAAATAATAGTTTGCGAATAGCTTAATTTAATGTTTTCTTCGTATTCATCTGCTATTTGTTTTGCTTTTTTATAATCCTGTTTTGTAACAAACACTTTTACCGAACCTGCACCTCCGTGAGCAGTCCACTATAGATTAAAGGTTCCCATAATTTCATCTGTCAAAAATGTATCAATCTCTGCATTTTCGATTTTGCTTTTGAGCATTGCAGCCTGCCAGACTGTTCCTGCAAAAACTTCTAGTGGTTCCGATTATAATCAGTTTTCATAATATCTTCTTTTAAATTGATTTGTAAAATTAAAGCTGATTGCTCATTTCGAGCCAAATAACTTTATATAACTCGTATTAAATAATTGACTTAAATAAAATATTTATTAAACCTCCCATTCGTAATAAGATTATTACAGTTGGTTGAATAAATTTTCTATTTATATTATTAAATTTTTATTTTGCTTTTCATTTATTATAATTCAATCAAATGAGTTTGAATTCATGAATCCATACTCATTTTTTTAATTCAAATTATTTGAATTAATATTGAAAAGCATACAGTTAAGTCTAATTACATAAATAATTGAATTTGGCAACAATTTTACTTGTTTTACGAATACATTATTATCAATACATTTGCGAAATAAAATTGCAATTGAAAATATCATTACACTAAAAAAACAATTAATATTAAATTATACTTTAAATTAACTATTTAATTAAAATGAAAAAACTAAATTTTCTTAAGTTTTTATTGTTATTAATCACAATTATTTTTGCTCAAAACACAATGGGGCAAACCTATTTTACAGAAAACTTTGATGGAAGCTGGATGGGTTCGAATCCAACAATAGCTCCATCAGGTTGGACACAGGTAGCCGGAGTATCCGGAACATCGGAAAGAAATTGGGATCAGGCTACAAATACAGCATCCGGTTCTTGGTCAGTTCTTGCTCCATTTTCAACCAATGGAACTTATAAGCCTACAACTGCAGTAGATGGTAGCAAATGTGCCCATTACGAAGATTATAATGCATCAGCATTACAAACAGATACTCTTAAAACAGGAACGATAGATTTATCATCTTCAACAAATCCAAGAATAAGATTTTCATATTCTTTTCCTTATACTTCCTGGAGTGGATATTTACAGGTATTTGCTTCAAATGATAATGGGATTAACTGGGTAAAACTTGGAGCTGACCTGGGTTATACCGGAAGTAATTCAAACTGGACTATTGTAAGAAGAGATTTACCAGCTGGTTATAATGTATCTACAGTAAAAATAGCGTTGGTTGTAAAAGCAGCTTACGGTAATGCTGATTTATGGTTAGATAATTTGACAATTATTGAAAACTCACCATTAACAGGTATTAAAACCATTAAAACTACTGGTGGTGATTACAGCAGTTTTACTACGGCTATTACTGCATTAAATGATTTAGGTGTTGGTGCAGGTGGTGTAACTTTTAATGTTGATGATGATTTGGTTTTAACAGAAGATCCCCCTGCCATCACAGCAAGCGGAACTGCTGCCAATCCTATTATTTTCCAACGTTCGGGTACAGGAACAAACCGACCTGTAATAAAACCTACAGGTACCTCAGGAACTGCCGATGCAGGTATAATTATCAATGGAGGTGATTATATTACCTTTGATGGTATTGATATCAGTATTGCAACTGGTTCTGCTGTTGAATATGGATTTTTAATTAAAAATATTGCTTCAACTGACGGAGCTCAATACAATACCATTAAAAATACAAAGATAACTTTAAACAAAACTAATACTATTTCCAAGGGTATTCTTCAAAGTACAAGTTCTACTTATGGTGGCGGGATATCTCCTACATCGTCTTTAGGCACAAATTCAAACAATAAATACTATAACATTACTATTGAGAATGCAAACAGTGGCATCTGGCTCTATGGCTATTCATCATATCTGGATGCAGGTTGTGAAATTGGAAGTACATCAGCAACCAACTGGACTACCATTGGTGCATCAACTACTGATAATATTGGCGGAGCTACTACAACTTATGGTGTGTATTTATATTATCAGAACAACTATAATGTATTCAATACAGAAGTTAGAAACGTAACTGCAGCTGGTTCCTATTCCGTTTCGGGTATTGAAGCCTATTATTGTAATGGAGCTTCTTCTATTTATAATTGCATGGTTCACAATATTAAAACAACAGCTACATCAACTACATACAAAGTAAATGGCATTTACTCAAATAATGTTTCAGCTTCATTAACTACTAATATTTATAATAATATAGTGTATGCCCTAAATCATGGCGCTACAACTACAAGTTCAACCTTTACAATTTACGGTATTAATACACTTAATGGAAATGCAACTATATATCATAATTCTGTAAGAATTGATGAAGATGCATTTCCTACTTCATCAGCTTATTACAATTCGTCAGCTACTGTAAACGTTAAGAATAATATTTTTGCAAACTATTCAACAGCAGGTTCTACTTCACTCAGATATTGCTGGTATAATGCAGGAACGGTAACTTCTTCATCCAATAATATATTATATATTGCCAGTGGAACCAACAATTATGTAGGTTATGGAAACTCAGCCAATCGTAGTTCACTTCCCCTTTTTGCTGCATCAATTTCCGGAACAGCACCGGCTGATGGTTTTGAAAACGGAAGTGCAAATGCAAATCCTAATTATACAAGTACAAGCGATTTAAATTTTGCAGGTGTTACTCCAGCTTCATTAAGTGGAACAACTTTATCTATATCAACTGACATAACAGCAAGCATTCGTAATAGTAACCGACCAACAATAGGTGCTTATGAAACTACTCAGACACAGGATGATAAATCGGCTCCTGTGATTTCAAACATAAGTATTAGTAGTGGGGTTAGTCCTGAAATATCCTGTATTATTAATGACAATAGTAATTCAACAATTAATGCAACCGTAAGATTATGGTATCGCATAGGAAACAGTGGTAGTTTTACAGGTATTGATGCAGATATTAAACCAAGTGGCAGCATAAACGGAACCTATACATGGAATTCATCCTTATTTACACTAACTGCAGCAACCTATAAGTTTTATATTACAGCCAGAGATAATCAGGGTGCAGGAAGTGGTATAGCTGTTAATCCTATATATACTTCATCATTTACAGGATTTAATGCAACTGATCCCCCTAATTTTATTAACAATCCTGATGCATCTGCCAATGTTAGAAGTTTCCAGAAACAGAACTTGCTAAATGGTATATATAATGTGGGAACTGGTGAAGCCCTTCAAAAACTTACTGATGTTGCTAATGAACTTAACAATTCCATTCTGTCAGGAGATGTAATTTTTGAATTAACCGGTACTTATGATGGAACGACAGGTGAAACTTACCCTATCGTATTTAATCAGTTCCAGACAACAGGCGGAAACTGGATGGTAACTATCAGGATTAAAAATGGTGCAGGAGCAAGAACAACTTCGGGTAGTTATGCCGGTAATCTTTTAGTACTGGATGGCATTGACCGAATTATTTTTGATGGTAGGGAGGATGAAGCAGGTTTAACAAAAGGCTGGACTATAAGCAATGCAAGCACAGCCAGTAATGCTACAACCATTAGTTTTAAAAACGATGCAACTTACAATATCATAAAATATTGCGATTTGAGAGGAGCAACTACCTCAACATTAAGCGGTGTTGTTTATATATATAATACTACAGGTACAACTGGTAATGATAATAATACCATTGATAATTGTGATATCAGAAATGCCGCATCAGACCACACTACCAACCTACCTGCCTGTGCTGTATATGCTTATGGTACTTCAAGCAGTACAACAAATGACAACAATACCATTTCAAATTGCAATATATTTAATTTCTGGAGTGCCAGTTCAAGCTCCTATGGAATATATATCGGATCATATAATGACGCATGGACCATTTCTGGCAATAGTCTTTATCAGGGAGCAAGCAGAATTTCAACTTCAGGAAATACTCATAATGCTATATATATAACCAATCTCTCAGGAAACAACTTTAGCATTACAAATAACAATATCGGGGGAAGTGAATCAAATTGCGGTGGAACTGCCTGGACGGTTAGTGGTTCATTTACTAATAAATTTCAGGCGATGTATCTGAATCTTGGAATTACAACCACAAGTTCGGTTCAGGGAAATAAAATAAGTAATTTTAATTTCGCAACCACTAGTGGTACATTCTCAGGAGCAGGTAGTTTCTGCGGAATAAATATAGCTGCCGGAAATGTTAACGTTGGTAATATAAGCGGAAATATTATCGGAAGTGCAGGTATTGACAATATTAAACTAACTGCTTCTAATGCTGCACTATTGGTAGGTATTAATTCAGCAAGTACAGGGTCAGTAAATATATCAAACAATAGTATTTATGGATTAACAAGTGTAAGTAATGTAATTAATATAGGAGCTTATTTAACAGGTATTCAGACATCAGGAATAGCTGGTAATTACGTTATTAACAATAATAAAATCGGTAGTATTTCAGTTGCAAACAGCATGAGAGCTGGTATATCAGGAACTTCAACCGGAGCTTCTTATGTAAAAGGTATAGATAACAGTGCAACAGGTATTATTTCAATTACGCAGGATACCATTGCTAATCTGGCTAACTATGGGACTAATAACTCTTCAACTATCAGAGGTGTTGTTTCTACAGCTGGTACAAACTCAATATCACAAAATATAGTTCGTGATATTTATACATCAAGCTCAAATACCGGAACTACAACTTCTTCATCCATTATCGGAATTTCTCAGACTTCTACTAATTCTGGTCAATCAGTAGTTCAAAATACCATATCAGCTTTAAGTAACAGTCATACCACAGCAGCAGTTGTAGTTGCAGGTATTTATCATGTTAGTAACAATACAGATGCTGAAGTGATTAGTCGTAATACAATTTATAATTTAGAAGCAAATAGTGTAACGGCAGCTATTTATGGTATTTATTCGGGAGGTTCTACAACCGTTGCAACACATATTAAAAACAATATGGTTAGATTAGGTTATAAAAAAGATGGAACAGATTTAACAATCGGTTGTTTTATTGCAGGTATTTATGATGTTAATGGAACACATAGCTATTATCATAACAGTATATTTATTGGGGGATCTAATGTTGTTAGTTCTTTAAACACCTATGCTTTTATGAGCGGAACTATTTCTAATACCCGTGCTTTTCTGAATAATATTTTTGTTAATGCCCGTAACAACACATCAGGTTCAGGGAAAAACTATGCTGTTAGAGTTGCTGGTACAGGAATAAATCCAACAGGTTTAAACCTGAATTATAATATTTAT
>CAIZXK010000320.1 GCA_903936865.1 uncultured Bacteroidales bacterium
ACCAGTTATATGTAAATCACCATTAACATCTATATTTTGTTGAGTAAATATTGTATTAGAAATTGTTGCATTATTTAATTGAGTTGGGAATGTTGTACAGCAGTTATAAATATTCATTTCTGTTGTAATACTATTAGCACCTAATGAACTGGCAGTAACTTTTAGTATATTATCACAATCCGTAACATTTTTCCATTCAACAGTAATATTTGGAGATCCTTGCCCTGCAATAACTGTACCAGCTAACACTGGTGTAATTTCCCATTGATAATCCACACAATTTTGCGGGTTGATTATTGAATAATTGGTAATACTTGTACAATTATTAAGATTGCCTGAAATAATGGGTTTGATAATTTGAGGAACAGGAGTAATTACTAAATCATCAATATCTATACCTCCTTGCACTGTAACACCAATACCAGCATTATTTTGATAAGGACGAATAATAACAGCATTAAAATTACCATTACAAGTAATTAAAAATTGTTGATTTACAAAACCAATTGTATTTGGTAATGTATTTAAAGGAACATCTAATACTTGAGTTATTGAACTTGCTATTATACCTTGTGCATTTTCATTTGCAAAAAATATTCTAAACCCAGAAACACCATCTCCTCTTTCTCTATAATTTAATTTAATGCTGTAGTTTTGACCAGCAAGTAAGCCAGGACTATTACCTAGTACTGTATTTCCAACTAATCTGTTATATGCAGATTCGGAAGATAAATTACCATTTGTAGAATATGCCCACATATATAAATAATAATTAAAATTTGAAGGTGGCCCTTCTCTAACTATTTGTGGAGAGCTATAATGAATATACCAATTACAACAATACGAATGAGGATCAAATAACGGATTATTTAAAATATTACTTTGTATTTGCGTAGGGGGAGTTGCATTTAAAGCAAGTATTAGTTCATTTGATAAATCACTAAAATTACCGTTAGCATTTATTTGACATAATTGAGGACCACAATTTATCGGATTTAGTAAACCTATTATATTCGTATTATAAAAATTTATATTACCAGGTATAGTGTCGGTTTTGCTGAATTTTATCAAATAAGTATTCCCTTGTATTGTTTGAAATTTTAATGCTGAGTCACCTGTTTGTAAATTAATTTGATTTCTGAGTATTAAATTTGAACAACCATTATTATTTTCATAAAGTTCAATTGAACTTATATTAGCAGAATTATTTTGATTTGTAGTTATCAAACTAAGTTTAAAATAATTTGTATCAGCTATAAAATAAAGCCAATATTCTGAACTTTGCATATTAATAGTTTTTACACTATCGTTAAAAGTTAATAAAAGAGCATTATCACATGTATTCTGCCCAATGCTTTTGCTGCCAAATCCTATTATTGCGAGCAATAAAATTAAAAGAATTTTTTTCATTTGAATTAATTTATTTAATTTATAATTTGTTGAATTGGTATAATTTTATATTCCTTATATCTTCGATTGTTAATAGTTAAAGTATTTTTGGCAAATACTTATCAGTTTTGTTCAATTCAGAGCAACTAAGTTGCTTTAAATTATGTTTTTCTGTTCTTTTTAATTTAATTACTTTTGCAAAGCCTCTTTTTAATAGCTTGGTAATAAAGTTTTGCTTGGTCGGCAGATTTGGTAAGGGCATTAAGAAGAGGTTTTTTATTTCCTGCTCTTTTCAAAAGGATGCAAGCCTGTTGGTTTCCCTTTATTACTTTATTAGCAAGCATTGGTTAATACTATTTTCAACAAATGTACAACCCGAAAAAAGCGAAAGCAAGTTTTGGGGCATTTATGTGATATTTATGTGATATACCGAAAAAATATTTTATAAACCACTGATTTGCAATATTAATTCAAAACAAAAACAACCGTCACATAAATATCACATTTTTGTTCCGACAAGGTGGTTTGGCACGGAAGTTGATAAGGGCGGAGAATATTTAACCTACTTATTTACGCTTATACCTTAAAAACCCAACTATTTTTATCCGTGTTTCATTATTAGCTGTTTGCAGGATTATATATTCCTTTGCTTTTTTAATAATTCGTGGCCTGTAAAATAGATTTAATCTTATATAAACAGACAACTTAAGAAAGGGAAATTGATAATACGGATAGTTCTGTAGAATTTTGCTATGACACTATTTAGGCGAAATAATTTATAAAACCAATTATTTATTCAGATTCAATACAAAATTTGTAAATTTGCGTTTTTAAACAACATTTTACATGAAAATTTCTTATAACTGGCTTAAGTCCTACATTAACATAGATATTACTGCGGAAAGAGCAGCCGAATTATTAACAGCCTGTGGGTTGGAAGTGGAAAGCATTGAAAAAACCGAAACTGTAAAAGGGGGCTTAGAGGGAATAGTGATAGGAGAAGTGAAAACCTGCATCAAACATCCCGATGCCGATAAATTAAGCATTACAACCGTTGATATTGGAGCAGAAGAATTATTGCACATCGTATGTGGTGCACCCAACGTTTCTGCCGGGCAAAAAGTTACTGTTGCAACCATAGGAACACTACTATACAATGGAGATGAATCTTTTACAATAAAAAAATCGAAAATAAGAGGAGAAGTGTCCGAAGGAATGATTTGTGCCGAAGATGAACTTGGTTTGGGTAATTCGCATGCCGGAATTATGGTTTTAAATCCGGATGCAAAAATCGGATTAGCAGCCAGAGAATACTTTGGCATTGAAGATGATTATACTTTTGAA
>CAIZXK010000321.1 GCA_903936865.1 uncultured Bacteroidales bacterium
AAATTTGTCTTTTATTATAAGAGCTGCTTTATCTGCTTTTTCCCGGTCAGCTATATTGAAAAATAAGGGATAAAGACCGGCTAAAGACATAATATCTGTTCTTTTTCCTTTTGCTATTTTTATTTATGATTGTATTAAAATTCAAGTAATCTGGGCTAATAATGAAGCTGAAAAAAGAATAGGTTATTCTGTTGAAGATTTAAAAAACAAAACGATTGAATGGTATTTGGATTTATTTCATCCGGATGACAGAAACATTATTATTGAGAGTGTTAAAACCTTTACTGAAAACATTTCAAATGAATACAGCGGAATATACAGAATTAAGTCACAGCTTGGCGAAGGCTGGCATTGGACTTATAGCAAATCATCACTTTTTTCTGAATCAGAAGATAAGAGCAGCAAATTAATCTTAACAACAGCGTTAAATTTATCCTCAAATCTGAACTCCATTCACAAAGTAGATGATATTATGAAAGAAAACAGCAGGATGAGAAATTTGATATTAATTGAATCATTAACTTTAAGAGAAACTCAAATATTACAATACATTGCAAAAGGCAAAAACACAGCTCAAATTGCCGAAGTTATGTATATAAGTCGTCATACTGTTAACACCCATCGTAAAAAAATATCAAAGAAACTTGATTTGCATAGTATGGCATCACTTGCAACTTTTGCTGTTCAAAACGGTATTTGATTTATTGTTAATTCCCTAAAAATACCCTATATAGGGTATTGTATCGTTTGAAAATTTGCAATATTTTTGACAGCAAATTTTAATTAACTCTTTCATGACTATATTGTTTTCTAACGTTTTTTTTTCAGAACTTCTTTTCTTCATTCTACTTGCAATTTGTATAAAGACCAACAAGCTTATTGTGCTTACTAATTGCAGAAAAGTGGAAACCATTCTATTTACATATAATCGTATTGATACAAATTGTAAAACGAGAGTTCCGGGAACAAATCGTAGAAATACAATTGCACAAATGAGTCTTAAAACAATAAATTGTATTAGTACGAAAGGTCAAATGAATAATTGAACAATTAATCGTATTAATAAGAAAGGACAATGGAGAGGTTGAGCAACAAATTGTACAAGACCTATCAACTATAAAAATTTATAAATACAACAAAGCATATAAAAAACAACATCAATAATAATTAAAAATAATATCAAATGAGAATTAACGATTTAGCTTTAAGCAGACAACGAAATGCTGAGCATTTTCAGTATCAAACCGAATTTAAAACTCAGGTTGAGAATTCCACAGCACTTGCATTGGGAATCGAATCACAATATAACAACTATCTGCCAAAATATAACGAAGAAAGCGAAGCACTTGTTTATGTCAGCAAAAGTTCGCATACTGATTTATTATTCATTGCAGATAACTATCGCGATTCTATATTTCGCGGATTATGTGATACTGTTAAAGCTGCCTGCTATCATTTTATACCGGCAAAAGCCGAAGCAGCAAAAAAACTGATGATTATTTTCGATACATACGGCAATATTTCAGTTGAAGCTTACGATGAAGAAACAGCAAAACTAACTTCTTTAGTCAATGATTTGCTGGTAAACCATTCAAGCGAAATTAATTTATTGGGAGTTACCGAATGGGTTGATGAGTTAAAAGCAAGTAATATCAGATTTGAAGATATAAAAAGTAATCGTTACAGCGAAGAATCGGCAAAAACAATACTTCGCATGAAACAAGTTCGCAAAGAAACCGACCAAATGTATCAGGATATGATAAACCGCATAAATGCACAAATACTCCTAAATGGCGAAACTAATTACAAAGATTTTGTAATAGCACTTAATCAACGTATAGAAAACGCCAAAAATGTAATGGTAAAACGCAAAGGAAAAAATGGAGAGAAAGAAGGGGGAACAGAAGAAACAATTTAACTATAAAGATATAGAGGGCTTCACTCCAAATGTAGCCCTCTATATAAATAAAAGACAAATTATAAACAATAAAAAATACAAACAATATGAAGAAAATTTATATTTTAATGATTGCGATATTGATAGGAACTATTGCAAATGGGCAACAAAAAGAAGATTTTATGCTTAATCAGGGTAAGGAATCAATGATTGAATTTTTACCCAAGAGTTTTTCCAAGCAAAATTGTCTTACAAATACAATGCAAAACAATTATGAAAAGAGTAAAGCAATAATTTGGAGTTTCGATACCTTAATTTTGTATAATGCTTCTAATTCATTAATAGCCCGGATTACCCAAACATTTAATAATTATGGGAATGTACTTATTATTTTAACCGAAACATGGAATAGTACAAATAATTCATGGTATATCTTCGGCAGAAAATCTTATACTTACGATGCCAATGGAAATATGCTTACCGAATTATTAGGTGGAGAAAATGGTGATGGTGTTAAAAATACATATACTTATGATGCCAATGGAAATATGCTTTCTTCTACTTACGAAAAATGGGAAAACAATGCATGGGTAAATGTTGACAAAAGAAATTATACATACGATGCCAATGGGAAAATGCTTTATTTCACTTACGAAAAATGGCAAAACAATGCTTGGGTATTAATTGCTAAAGAGACCTTTTCATATGATATCAATTACAATATGATTAATGAATTATCTGAACTTTGGCAAAACAATATTTGGGTGAACAGTTATAAATGGTCGTATAATTACAATATCAGTGGAAATAAAATTACTCATTTAGAGCAATCATGGCAGAACAATATGTGGGTAAACAGGATTAAATATTCTTATAGTTATAATGGTAATAATAAAATTATAACTGAATTAAGGGAAGATTGGTATAACAATATTTGGGAAAATTGGGAGAAATATACTTATACCTATGATGCCAATGGAATTTTACTTAATAAATTATGGGAATCATGGTATGCTAATTCAGTTTACAATTATACCTATACTTACGATGCAAATGGAAATATGTTAACTGAAATAAAAGAGTATTTGGATAACAATATTTGGCTGAATAGTATGAAATTTACTTATACCTATGATGCAAATGGAAACTCAATTATAGCTAAGCGTGAAATATGGCTTAGTAACGATTGGTGCTTATTTAATTATTCAGGTCAAGCGTACCCTTTTAATGTTTATTCTTCTAATAATGATATATTTACTTTTAATTTTTCTAATTCTGCACGATATGAGGCTCACTTTGTATCGTTTATTAATGGCATAATAGAAAATGACAATAAACAAATAGCTTTATACCCCAATCCTGCTACCAACTACATTCATATTAACCTAAAACAACAAACAAACCTACAAAACACCACAGTTTCCATTTACAACATACAAGGACAGCAATTGCTTCAGCAAAATATTAGCCAATTGCAGACAGAGATAAATATACAAAGCCTTGCAAAAGGTATATATATTATTAAAGTAATTAATGGCAATGAAGTAATGCAAGGGAAATTTGTGAAGAAATAAAAATAATCATGCCAATAAATCATGAATAATGAAATTGAAAAGAAATCAATAAACAATAATAAATAATATTAAAATCAACAAACTATGAAAAGAATTTTAACATCAATTTTATCAATTTCTCTTATAATGGGAATACAATCTACTGTTTTTTCACAAAAAACAGAAAAGGAAATTAAATCGGAAATAAGAGAAAAAGCAAGTAAAAATGCACGCAAGGAAGCAAAAAAATACCAAGCAGAAGGATGGGATGTTGCTCCAGGTTCATTACCACTTGAGAAATTAATTGAAAAATCATGGACAAAGCAATTGCAAGAAAATGATAAAGGTGAACAAATGTATATTTTTGCAGATGGCAATGGTGTTGCTAATACAAAATCAGCAGCAGAAATGCAAGCACTTGAATTAGGTAAAATTGCTCTTGCAAGTCAGATTGAAAGTAAAGTAAGCTCTCTATTAACAGCAAGTGTTGGTAACAATCAAATAAATAAAGATGATGCTGCTACCATATCTGAAGTTATTCAATCATCAAAAAACATAATTGCAACTGAATTAGGATATGTAGAACCATCATTTAAAATATACAGAACCCCAAAAAACACTAAAAATGTTGAAGTACAGGTTAGGTTATTTTATAATGTTGAACAATCAATGCAAATTACAAAGAAAGTAATTCAAAAAGAATTAAGAGATAAATTAAAAGTAAATGAGGAACAATTAAATAAGGCAATGGGTTTACAATAAATTTCCTTTGGCATTCCATTTATTTCAAACTTATGTATTTAAGAATTTATTTATCTTTACTATTACTTATTGTGATGGCTTGTTCTGCAAAAGCTCAAAAAGAGATTACAGTTGTTGGTGAATATCAATCCGAATGGCTAACATCAGAATCGAAAGACCAGGCTCATAAACGAATTAAGGATCAAGCTATTATTAATGCTCTTGAAAAAGCTTTTGGTAAACCGATTTTTCAAGGCAATACAACTTATATTAAAAATAATGAAAATGGAGGATTAACCGAAACAAAGACCGGATTTAATATGGTAGCAGATTCTTATGTAAAAGGTGAAGTTATTGAAGAATTAAATACTGAATTTAAAGAGTATAAGGGATCGAAAGCAATTAGTAATGAAAAAAAGGAATACATAGAAATAAAATGTATAATTAAAGTAAAAGCACGTGAATTTATTGAACCACCATTAAATTTTATGACTTATACTTTAAATTGTGTAAACATTGAAAATTGCAAAACAACAAATTTTAAAAATAACGACAATTTCTATTTATATTTTAAAAGTCCTGTAAATGGTTATCTTGCAGTTTTTTTGGATGATATTACAAGCTCGTCTGTTCTGATACCATATTCGTATAATAGAACCAAGTATATCCAAGGTTTTCCGGTAGAAGCATCAAAAGAATATATTTTGTTTTATAACGATAAAAAAAATTGTTTGTCAGATATGTTAATTGATGAATTATCATGGGAATCATCATCAGGTTTAGAAAAATTATGTATTCTTTTCTCAACAATTCCTTTTTCACTTCCAGATTTTAATAAAAATAACGAAAGTAATTCTGATGTTAGTTTGCCACAAAATATACTTTCTGAAGATTTTATGAAATGGGTAATAAAAAAAAGAATGGAAAATAAATGTATGCAGTATTCAATAATTTATATTCAATCAGTAAAATGAAATTTAATTAAAAAAATAAAAGTATGAAAAAAATAATATTTAGTTTTCTTACAACAATTTTCTGTATCATTGTTTATGGGCAAAATCCAAATGATATTGTTTATCTTAAAAATGGTAGCATTATCAAAGGAATCGTTACTGAACAGGTGCTTGGTTATTATTTAAAAATCAAGACAACTGATGGAAACATCCTTTTTTATAAAATGGATGAAATCGAAAAAATATCCAAAGAAGAGAGTATTTCTAAAACAAATTCAACACCACCAACAAATTATCAGTCAGTAAAACCGTTATTCAAAAAAAGGTCATTATATGTTGAAATGAATGTAGCCTATACTTTTTCATGGTTAGGAGGATTTAATGATGCCACAGGTTTTGAAGGAGAATTAAGATCGAGTTATCAGGCAGGTTTAAGTTTAAATTATGCAATAAATAAAAATTTCGGATTAGAAAGTGGTGTGGAATTTTTATTGTTTGGCGGAAATAAATATAGTTTATCAACTGATAATTATTTAACTGAAGGAACAATTGATTTAAATTATTTACAAGTTCCGTTTTTTATAAAATTTGATTTCCTAAATAGCTTAAACAACATCAAAGGCACTTCTGTTGGATTGAAAACTGGTATTCAGTTTGGATTTAACACATTGGCAAAAGAATGGGGGAATACTATAATTTATTATCCAGCAAGCACTAATTATTATAGTAACAAATTTGATGTAAATACCAATATTGATTGGATAATTGGATTATTCACATATATGGGAAGATCTGGAGTTGGAATGAATTTTAATTTAGGGTTAAATGATGTAGTAAAATCGACATCAGTTAAAAATTTCAAAAACAGAAGTATTTCCTTTACTTATTCATTTAGATTTTAATTTTATTATTATTTAAAAAAACAAAATCATGCAAAATAAAAAAATTCTAATTCTGATATTTTTTATACTTCTCCTTTATGGAGTAAAATTATCAGCACAAACAAATAGTTCAAATGAAATTGAAATAACAAAAGTTGAAGTAGTAAATGATTCTCTTATAATTTCATTTGATATTAATACCCCATTAGCTGTTGAAAATACTTGGGTAGAAATAAGAACAATAGATGGCAAGCAAATAATTAATAATACATTAGATAACATAATCTGGGATAAAGTAGCATCAGGTAAAAACAGAAAAATTGTGTGGAATTATGCAAAAGATGGTTTAGATTTAGCTGATAAAGATATAAGTATTAAAATTTATGCAACTTTAATAGATATTAATCAAAATAAAGTAATTATTTCAAATAATAATCAGCAATTGAACGATAACCAAATTCAAAATTATTTTAATGAAAAAGAAAAAACAAACAAACCCCGAAAAACAGCTAAATATCCACTTTTCAGACCAGGATTAGAAGTTAATGTATCTT
>CAIZXK010000322.1 GCA_903936865.1 uncultured Bacteroidales bacterium
AGTAAACCGGAAATCGTATTTATAAACCTAAGGTTTGATAAGTAATTACATCCTGATCAGTATTGTTTTATTATAAGAATAAGAAAATACAAAACTTGCTATCTTATCAAGTTAACCGTTCCGTTTCTTATAAATTCCACTCCTTTTATATCCTTATATTTAATGGTATAAATATAGCTGCCGCCTGGCGATTTATCATTCAGAAACGTTCCATCCCACCCGATATCAATATGATGAGACTCAAAAATCAGTTGTCCCCAACGGTTGTATATAAGCATTTCAAAGGCAATCATTCCTTCTCCATAAGCTTTAAATCTATTGTTTAACGAAGGCAGATCGGGTGTAAATGCATTCGGTATATAAATCTTAATATCAGGAATCACAACAACCAGCAACGAAGTAGAATCGATGCAACCATAAGCATTGCTAACGGTTAGCCTTACCAGATAATTTGCAGCAGTTGCACTGGTATAGGTATGCGTAAAATTATCCAGATTTGAAGTAAAACCATCACCCGTATCCCATTGCCAGAAAGTACTACCGATGGATGCATCTATAAAATGAACGGTCGGGTCAAAAATAGAAACCGGATTTGGATTAGCAATTATAGAAGGATGTAACGACTGATAAACAATCACTTTAACAGAATCTATTGCCTTACAACCATTACCATCAGTTGCAGTTACCTTATAAATTGTTGTCAACACTGGCTTTACAACCGGGTTGTGCATCGTATCCTTTCCTGACAGCGTTGGGTCTTGTATGTTCGATTTCCAGAGATAAGCAATTGCACCGCTTGCATTCAGCTGCACAGATTCGCCAATACATATTTCAGCTGGATTTGCAGTAGCATGTATTGTAAATACAGGATATATGGTTACCAAAACAGAATCCTTTGCTATCTGATTACATGCATCTTTGAGCGTTACACTATAAAGGGTGGTATTCAATGGGGTTACAATTCTGGTTGTATTGGTATCCCCATTATTCCATGTAAAAAGATAGGGTTGAATACCTCCGCTTCCACTTACCGAAACAGGAATGCTGTTTACATCGCAAAGGGTTGTATCACCTTTAGCAGTTACAACCAATGGCAGGTTGGGCAGAATGTTGATTAGTAATGTATCATAATAGCAGGCAGCTGTTTTTATCAGTAATTTTATGAATTTAGGTGTTGTAAAACCCGGATTGTTAAATGGAGCAATGGTTAACAAAACAGAGTCAGAATTTGCAGGTATAAAAATAGTATCCGGAATAGCCGAATAATCAAACCCATTAACAGCAGTTCCTTGTTTTATCAATGGAATGGGATAATTATAATTTAATTGATTAGGCAACTTAAACTTAATAACCGCATTATTACAACCTCTAACCATAACTGAATCGGATATAGCAGGATTTGTAAATGTTTTGCTCACAACCACCTGCGGACTGCTGAAACTATTTGCTTCCAGAAATACGCCCGAATCATAAATATTATTCGACACATCGCAAATTGCAATCTTAATATGGTAGGTAGAACATGGAACCACTTTTGCCCAGGCAATTAAGGGAACAGTTCCTCCATGATAAGTAATATTGGGCATAAACGAATGAAAATACTGGGTGTAGTTAAGAAAGCACGGAGAAGCTGATCCGTTGGAAACTCCACCATTAACTGTATTTATACTCACCGGAAAATTTGTTCCGGGAATTAAAGCAATATTTTTATTTACATAATTTCCACCATCCGGATTTAAGCCTGAAATAAAAAACCCGAAAACATCATCATATACGGTACAAACTGCTGTTGGATATTCATTTGAAGCAAACACATAACGGAATTTAACCGTATCGGAACTTGGTATAAAATCAAATTCCAGTCGGGCAATATCTTTAAGTTGTTTTCCGGGTTTTAATGCCTGAAGTTGCGGGTCGGAAGTAATTGGTATTCCATTAATTATTACACTTAATGTATTGCTGGATGCTACCTGAATACCTCCGGTAGCAATGGTCAGACCATTCGTAAAACCAAGATTTGTAGGATTTACAGCTGTTGAAAAAGAACCTATCTGATTTGAAATGGTAATTGTACCCTGTGCATCATTAAACTTAACATTGCTGACAGTTACACCATTTCCTAGCAGGAAATTCTGAACCAATTGCTGAGGTGTCATTCCTATTCCGGTCGAAAGTGCCAACTGCGAATAAGATTGCAAACTAAGTATTGGAAGAATAAAAAGTAAAGCAATAAAATGCTTTTTAATGCTCATAAAATTAAAGATTAATACAATGAAACAGTATATTCCTTACTAAGTTGCAAAAATACACTAAATTCTGCTTGAAATAACATACGATATTTAAGTGAAAGCACAGAGAAAAAAATTAGTTATCAGAAATTAGTGTTCACGCAAAAAGAAGATACTTCCTCCGTCAAACAATTGATTATTATACAATTCAATAAGATTTACATTTGATTCCTTTAAGAATGATTTAATTGTTTCACCATCTTCTATCCTATTTAAATTCCCAATGACGAATAAGTTATTATCAAACACACCGCAACAACCTCCAAAAAATCCATTTCTAAAACCAGGTAAAACAATTTGATCAGGTTTTACAAATAAGATTTTCACTAAGGGTATTTTATTCAGTGCATTGAAAATACCTAAATCGGATGTAATAAAAACATGATCGGAAATAGCAACTAAATTACACCTGGTATAAGACTGTTTGACATTAATTTTTGTTTTAAAATCATTAAAATCAATAATTTTCTCATCAGTATATTTTAAATTATGAATAAGAAAACTGTCTGTAATTACTGCATTATAAAAAGAAGTAAAAGGAAAATTATTCCCTAAAGGATTCGTTCCAGCTTCAAATTTAATATTATTCCTTTTAAAACTATCGAGAATCTTTGCGGGTGTGTTGGGTGCAACAAATAGATTGGTTGGTGTTTGGCAAACAAAAATATCGGGATGACCTGAAATGGAATCATACACAATTCCATTTGATTCTATTTCAATTAAATCTCCATAAGCCGACAAATTTTCTTTTGCCTCATCCGGTATCTTTTTATCAATCAAGATGAACATAAAAGTCCTTGTTTAGTAGATTATTATCAATAATAAATTTTACACTTTTAAAATGATCTTCAAGTTGTTTCTTGTTTTTTGATTTAAAACCAATTGCAAAATTAAATTGTTTTTTCGAAACACTTACAATAAGATTTGATTGGCTATCAGCTTTATGAATGATAACTTCAAATTTATCTTTCCATATTTCTGTTTCTACCAGTTCGCGTAATGAAGGATGAAAAGGCCCGGCAATATAGGCTCCAAGTTGCAGGTCTTTTGAAGGATGAAGTCCAACTCTTAGTATTTTCACCTGAGCGTCATCAAATACTGGTATTAATAACTTTAGCGTACTTATACACTCTTCCAATGATAATGCTTTGTATTCTCCATGGTTATAGAGTTCTTCAAGGTAAGTTCCTTTAATTACAATTGTTGGATATATTCTTGTATTATCAGCTTTTAGTTCAGCTATCTTTTTTGCAGTTGCAATACTTTTTGTTGGATTATCACCTGGCAAGCCAATCATCATCTGTAATCCCAAATCAAAACCAAAAGATTTTATTAATCGGGATGCATTCTCAACATCCTCAACAGTATGTCCTCTTTTACTTATTTTTAGCACTTCATTATCCAATGATTGAGCACCAAGTTCAATTGTTTTTACATTATTTGTTTTCAGCAGATGCAAATTACTTTCACTAATGTAATCAGGTCTGGTTGAAATCCTGATTGACTGAACAATCCCTTTATCAATAAATGGCTTAACTTCAGTTAAATATTCCAGCTGTTGCTTTATCGGAATGCCAGTAAAGCTACCACCGAAAAAGCCAACTTCAATTTCACTTTCAGATACTGTAATTGTAGAGAGATATTTCTCTATTGTTTTTACAACATCTTCTTTTGCAGGAATGCTTTTTGCTCCGGAAATTAAATGCTGATCACAATAAATACATCTGAAAGGACAAGCCATTTCAGGAACAAATATTGGAATTGTAACGTGTCTTTTATACATTGCTTTATAAAAAAAAGTCTTATAACCGAATGGATTATAAGACTTTTAATGTTATAATAGAATTTAACTATTTCTTTTTGCTCATCTTATTGAAAAATGATTTCTTTTTTGTTTTGGTATCATCATCTGAATAGTAGCCATAACCATAACCGTAGCCATATCCGTAACCATATCCGTAACCATATCCATATCCATATCCATATCCATAACCATATCCATAAGAATCCTGATCCAAACGAACATCATTAATAAGAATATTGAATGTTCCAATTTTGCGTTTTTCAATATCTGAAACAATAGATCCAAATACTTTTTTATGTGTATAATTCTGACGAACAACATAAATGTTAGCATCAGTATATTTCATCAGCAGGAAAGCATCTGTTACCAAACCTACAGGTGGTGTATCAATAATAATATAATCGTAAATATCCTGTAATCTTGAAAATAATTCATCATTTCTTGGTGATGCAATTAATTCTGCAGGGTTTGGAGGAACCGGACCCGCCATAACGATGTCAAGATTTTCGAGGAATGAACTTTGAATAATGGCTTCCAGTTTACTTTTTCCAATTAAGTAAGAACTGATACCTTCCGTATTGGTAAGTTGAAAATCCTGATAGATTTTAGGTTTACGTAAATCGAAACCCATCAATAAGGTTTTCTTGCCATAAAGTGCAAAGATTGAAGCCAAGTTGATAGATGTAAATGTTTTACCTTCACTAACCATGGTAGATGTAACTAAAATGGTTTGTTTTTCTTTTCCTTTTGCAATAAATTGCAGATTTGTTCTCACCGATCTGAATGACTCTGATATGGATGATTTTGGAGAATCATGTACAACAACTTTACTTTCTCTGTCACTATGAATGATATGACCGATAATAGGAAAGTTAGTTACTTTTTCAACATCCACTCTTTCAATAATTTTGTCATTTAATGAATCTCTGATGAATAAATAAATCAAAGGAATAATTAACCCTAATATTAAAGCGATAATATAATTTAATGAAGTTTTAGGATAAACCTTTTCAGCAGAAATTGCCTTATCAATAATCTTATTGTCAGGTATGTTAGATGCTTTTGCAATTGCCGATTCAGCACGTTTCTGCAAAAGGAAAGTATAAATTTCATTATTAATTTTAAATTTACGTTCAATATTAATAAGATTTCTTTCGGTTATAGGTAATTTATTAACTTCTGTTTGTACCTGAGCAATGCGTTTGTCTAATTCTTTAACACTGATATTAGACATGTTGACAATATTCCTGATATTTTCAACCAAGGTTTTTCTGGTATTTTCAATTTTAAGGTCTATCGCAGTAATTGCAGGATTTATTGAAGTACTCGAACTCTTTAGTTTTTCCTTTTCCGTGATCCCAGCTGCAAAAATCGCTGCACTCCCTGCCGGAATGAACGACGGGATCAATTACACAAGTACAAACTCTGCCTTGCTGGCTCTTTTTGCCCCGCACAAGGACAACGTATTTGTGATAGGCGACTTCAACGACTGGAAAATTGATTCTTCATACTACATGAATATCACCCCCGACAGCAACCGTTTCTGGCTTCAAATCAGCAACATTGTTCCAAAACAGGAGTATATTTTCCAATATCTTGAGAT